>NZ_JABEPH010000125.1:0-15081 GCF_013004495.1 Rhizobium sp. SEMIA 4085 | reverse complement strand
GGCAAGGGGTGAATGTCGTATTCGACACCATCGGAGGCGACACCCTGACGAGAAGCGCGCTCGCCCTCGCGGATGCCGGACGGCTGGTCAGCATCGTCGACATCGCACAGCCGCAGAACCTGATCGAGGCTTGGGGAAAGAACGCCGCCTACCATTTCGTGTTCACCCGTCAGAACCGAGGCAAGCTCGACGCGCTGACAAACCTTATCGAACGCGGTCTGATCAAGCCGGTGATCGGCGCAGTGTTTCCTTTGGCTCGCCTAGGCGAAGCGCATGAACTGCTCGAAGGCGGAAGCTCCCGTGGGCTTCGAGGTAAGGTGGCGATCGATGTTGTTGGCCAGACTGTCGAGCTCCCCACGCCGCGATAGATACATCGATAAGACAGCGGTATTCTCCCAAAATACCATCATTTTCGGGACGGCAGCTATCGCCCGTGCCGCCCGGAATCCGGCTGTCCGCTCGCCACCAGACCTTGCCGTAGCTGTTGAGGGCGGCGCTCACGCGCCGCCGAACTTCCAGACCGGGATGCCGAGCTTCTTGGCCTTGTCGGCGAGGTTGTCGTTGATGCCGGTGCCCGGGAAGTGCATCACGCCCTTGGGCAGGATTTCCAGCATCTCGTCGTTGCGCTTGAAGGGTGCTGCGCGGCCGTGCTTGGTCCAGTCGGGAGCGAAATCGATCGGCGGACTGCGAAGATGAAATCCGGCAACGCCTCATCCAGTTTTTACAGTCAGCCAAAACCACGGACGGAGGGCAATGGGTCTCGATTCTGAAAAAACGAGGGCCTTAGAGGGCTATGGAGTAGACATAGTTCTCATCATCACCCGGCGCGGCGCGCCAAATTCCGCAGGCCGCCTAGCGGACCATTATGCATTTCGAAAAGTCTCTCAACTCAATCTCGCTCGAGAGCGGCGATAAACATAGTTTGGTTCTGCTTCTACGCTGCGGTACGAAATAATGCGCTACGGTTTCCAGAAAGAAAAATTTCAGCATCACATAAGAAGTCTTCGTCGATCGCAAGTAATGATTAAATCCTGCCCCCGCAACCACGATGCCGTTCGTTCTGGAACGCCTCCCTACGCCGCTTTGCGAGCGCCGTTTCGGTCTAAAACCATGCTCATTCTCCCGCGCTCGAAGGCGCGACCGGTGCGAAGGCTTGCGTGTTCTTCTGCACGAACTCCCGAACGCTCATCGGAGGTATACCGGTCAGCCCTTCAACATCTTCACTGAACCGATCGTACCGGTTGTCCCGGTGGAGCCGGGCCATCGTCACGACGTGCGAGATAACATGAGATGGCATCCCGAAGGCGGCGAGTTGCTCCTTCATCATTTCGGGGGAACGTCAACATATGTGATCGTGCGGCCAGACATTTACCGCGAATATCCGGCCTATAGTATTGAGCAGCAGCTGGGCGGCGAGAATTGCTGTTGTGCCGGTGTGATCGTAGTCGGGAGCGACTTCGACGAGGTCGATGCCAACGATGCTGCCACGCTTTGCAAGACCGGCAATCAATTCCAGCACTTCATAGTAGATGAAGCCTCCATGGCTGGGTGTGCCGGTGCCGGGTGCAATCGATGGATCGAAGCCGTCGATGTCGATGGAGAGGTAATAGCGTTTGCCTGCTGGAATACGCTCGAGAACCGCATCTACGCCAAGTTTGCGGATCTGGCGCACGGACAGGATGTCCGACCCCTGGGCGCGGGCATGGTCGTAGCCTTCCTTGGCGGTGGATGACACATTGCGGATGCCGAGCTGCGTCATGCCAGTCACCCAGGGCTTTTCCGAAGCACGACGCATCGGGCTGCCGTGGCCGAAGCGTACGCCGTGGCGCTCATCGACGAAATCGAGATGCGCATCGAACTGCACGAGATGGACAGGTTCCTGATCGCTGAAGGCGTTGATGCAGGGGATGTTAATGGAATGATCGCCGCCAAGCACAACCGGGAGCGCGCCTGCCGAAAGGATCTTGCGAACACCGATCTCGATATTGGCATGGCTCGAAGCAGTGTCGGTGTGAATGATATCTGCATCGCCGATATCGACGATCCTGACACCTTCGAGATACGTCACGTCGTCCTCGTGATCGTAGGCACCGGCGTGGCCGAAGGCAAACAGAGTGGACGCTTCGCGGATGCTCCTTGGCCCGAAGCGGGCGCCGGACCGCCACTGCGTACCGAAATCGAACGGTGCGCCGAGGATCGCGACAACGGCGTCGATCTGGTCCCAGTTCTCGACATAAGGGCTCTTGGCAAAAGTGGAAATGCCGACGAAGGGCAGGTTAAGCCGGCCTTTATCGTATCCGTGAGCAGCCATGATCGTTCCTTTCAAGCTATCAAAGTGCGCGTTCGCGCCAGGTCTGGAGAAATTGAGAAAGACGTTCGTTTTTCGGGGTGGCGAAAAGCGTTTGCGGCGGGCCTTCCTCGACAATGCGGCCGCTATCCATGAACACGACGCGGCTGGCCGCATGGGCGGCAAAGCCCATCTCGTGGGTGACGATGATCATGGTCATTCCCTCCGCCGCGAGTGTCTTCATGACCGAAAGCACTTCGCCCACCAGTTCCGGGTCGAGCGCCGAGGTGGGTTCGTCGAAAAGCATCGCCTTCGGCCGGACTGCCAGCGCGCGGGCAATGGCCACGCGCTGTTTTTGTCCCCCGGACAGGCTTTCGGGACAGCGATCCGCGAAGGTGGAAAGCCCGACCTTCTCCAGCATCGCCCGCCCTGTTTCCTCTGCCTGCTTTCGTGGCACGCCATGTGCCAGCCGAAGCGCCAGGGTCACATTGTCGAGCACGCTCATGTGCGGCCAGAGGTGGAAGTGCTGGAACACCATGCCAAGGGGCCCGCGCGCTTTCGCCAGTTCCCTCGCACCGGCCCGTTCCCGTCCGAGTGGCGTTTCCCGCCAGCCAATCAGCTTTCCGAAAACCTGCACGTCGCCGCCGTCATAAGGATCGAGAAAGGCGATGGAGCGCAACAGCGTGCTCTTGCCCGAACCGGAGGGGCCGATGATGCAGGTAACATCGCCGGCATGAACATCGAGGTCGATGCCGGTCAGCACCCTCTTGTCGCCGAAATGCTTTTGAAGTCCGCGCACCGAGATCGCAGCTTTACTTGCGGTCATATTAGGAGCCTTTCGCCGTAAAGCGTCGCTCTGCATAAAAGCCGAGACGCGCGATAGTTTCGACGAGCGCCCAGTAGAGGAGGGCGATGGTAAGATAAGGGGTGACGACAGCGAAGGTGATGGAGCTGATCGTACCTGCGACCTTTGTCAGTTCACCAAGCGTGATGACCGAAAGCACGGCAGATTCCTTGACCAGATTGATTGTCTGCCCGACGCAGGCAGGAAGCGTGACCCGCAATGCCTGGGGCAGTTCGATATTGAGAAAGCTCTGGCCCGGTGTCAGGCCAAGCATTTCGGCGGCTTCCCGCTCACCCTTCTGTATCGCACTGAAGCCGGCACGAAAGATTTCCGCAAACGGTCCGGCTCCATAAAGCCCGAGACCGACGATGCCGGCGACGTGGGGGCTCAGCAGCAAACCGAACTGCGGGCCCCCGTAATAGAGGAGGAACAACACCAGCGCGAGAGGTGCGCCACGCGCAAATTCGATGTAACCGCGGGCCGGAATCGCAATGAGCCGAAAGCGGCTGCGCAATGCAAGTGCAAGAAAAATGCCGACGATTACGGAAATGAAGATGCCGAGCAGTGAAACAGCAATCGTAGTGGCAAGACCCGCCGCGTAGAGTGGAATATCGTTGACGAAACCCGACATTATCGTTTCGCCTCCCGTGACAGGTGGCGCTCCAGCAAAAGGCCAATACACGCCAGAACTGCGCCGATGATCACGTAAAGCAACAATGCCGAGGCATAAGCCTCAAGGGGACGAAACGTCGATGCGGCGACCTGCTGCGCCCGGCGGGTAATGTCGGTGACGGCGATCACCGATACCAGCGAGGAGTTTTTCACCAGAGCCTGCATTTCCCCGATCAGGGCTGGCAGCATCAGGCGTATCGCCTGAGGCGCTTCGATCCTGAAAAACGTCTGGCTTGCGGACAGACCGAGCATGCTGGCAGCCTCGATGTGGCCTCGCGGGATCGCTTGCAGTCCGGCGCGGTAGATCTCGGACTGGAAGGCTGCGGTGTTCAATGCCAGCGCCATTGTTGCGGCTAGCGTTGGTTCCAGCTCCAGCCCGAGAAATGGCAGTAGATAGAAGACGATCAGCAATTGCACGAGGATGGGCGTCCCCCGCCAGAAGGAGAGATAAAGTCCCGCCAGACGGCTTGGAACCCTGCCGCCGCGTGAAGCCGCGGCAAGGAGAATGGCCAGCGGCGCACCGAGAAGCAGCGCTGAAAAGCTGACCATAACGGTGGTGGTGAAGCCATCGAGAAGAGCTGGCCAGACACCTGCGAGTCCTCTGTCCACGACTGGACCTTACTCGCTAACGGCCAGTTTTTCCGGCAGTTCCATCGTCGCGCCGAACCACTTCTTCTGTAACTCCGCGAGCTTGCCGGATTTGTTCAGCTTGACCATTTCGGCGTCCATCAGCGCATTCAGCGAGGCGCTGTCGGGATCGTTGCGGCCAGCCCATGAGAAGTAAGTTTTGGCACCAAAGGTATGTAGTACGACTTCGAAGACATCGGGGCGTTGGCGGGTGGCTTCCAGCAGGTTCGGCAGCGAGTTGATGACGGCGCTGATACGGCCGGCCCCCAGATCGGCATAGGCCTCTGAAAAATCTGTATAGGTTGAAATGGTGACGTCGCCTTTGCCACCTGCCTTCAGTTCACCGGCGAATTTTTCAAGTGCGGCAAGCTGGGCCGAACCTGCCTGTGAACCGACCGGTTTACCGGCAATGTCTTCCGGCATGGCAATGTCGGTATCACCCTTGCGCTTCAGAACAGCCATCGTGGCATCGGCGATCGGTGCGGACAGATGATAAGCCTTCATGCGCTCCGGCGTGACCGTGACGGAGGTCACGACATAATCGAACCGGCCGGCGGCGAGACCCGGAAGGATGCCCTGCCAAGGCAGGTCGAGCCGCTTCAGTTCGACACCGGGCAGAGCCTTCATGACCTCTGCCATGATATCTGCGGAATAGCCAACAATCTTGCCGTCCTCGACAAATTCGAACGGCGCAAAGCGTGCTTCGGTAGCGACCGTGAAGACCTTATCCGTTTTGATTTTTTCGAGTAGCTCGGCCGCTTGGGCAACGGGCGCGGCCAACGCGATGGCAAATGCGGCGCCGATCAGAAGGCTTTTCGAATTCCGAATGACTTTCATAGTCCTGTTCCCCTGTTTTTCCGGGACCGTTTCGTGATCTCCGAAGACAAGGAAGCATGGACAATGCTACAAGAAAAATAGGAAACGTGTGGAGTTTACATCAAGATTATTAATGTAAGGACGCGCGGATGCTGCTTGCCCAATCCGACCTCAGGTCATTGACCGTGTTTCGGGCGGTCGTTGAACATAAGAGTTTTCTCGGTGCGCAGATCGCGCTGGGCCTCAGCCAGTCGGCGGTCAGTTTCCACATCAAGGCACTGGAAGATCGTCTGGGTTTCAAGCTGTGCCAGCGTGGCCGCTCGGGTTTTGAACTGACGGACCGTGGTGCAATCGTGCATGAGCGTTCAAAAGGGCTTTTTCTGGCACTCAATGCCTTCGAGAGCGACATCGGTGCACTCAAAAACCGCATTACCGGCACTCTAAGGCTCGGCCTCGTTGATAATACCATTACCGACAGCGACCTGCCCATCCACCGCGTGATCGCCCGTATCAGCGAACGGGCGCCCGAAGCGCGCGTTGAGCTGGCAATCGACACTCCGGACGCGCTTCTTTCGGAAATTGCCAATGGCGGTCTGGACATAGCATTGCTACCGGAAACGCAACCCTATCAGGGTCTGAAGCTCTCGCGGTTCCGGGAAGAAATCCATTCGCTTTACTGTGCCCAAGGGCACCCCCTCTTCCGGCAGGCGGAAGCCGAATTGACGATCGAGCACATCGAGACTTTCGATTTCGTTGTGCGGCCATACGCCAACATGCGTGAATTGCAGTTCTTCCCAAAAGCACGTGCGCGGGCCATTGCCTCCAACATGGAGGCGCAGGCAATGTTTGTGATGTCCGGACACTATCTTGGATACTTGCCGGACCACTATGCCCGCGATTGGGTGCAGAAAGGGCGTTTTAGACAGCTTATGCCGAACGAAACTCGTATTCATTCCACCTTCGTCATCGCGACGCGTTCTACGGAGAAACCGTCGACCATACTCGACTTCTTCATCCGTGAACTGGCAGGCATTGCCTCAGAGGCTGTACACATGGGACATTCTGTCGCCCCAGGAAATGCGACAAGAATGTAAGGCTATTACCGCATGATTAGGTTATATACCATCGACTGGATCTTCCCGATATCGCGGACGTGATTTTACTGATGAAACGATCGAAAATTGCGTGACAGCATTACAACCGCCCCCACAAATGGTTGAAGAAACTAACCACTGAAATGTCTTCGGGCCCGGGCACCGTCGTCATCAAGATTTTCTCTGCGGCAAACCGTATATCCGATGCCTCGTGCATACATTCTTTTTCTCTTCCTATTTTTCGCACAACTCCCAACAAAAGTTGGAATTTTGCGCCTGTGTTTTGCAACGCGCATTTTCACGCCGCTGCTCACGCAGCGATTTGCCGAAATCTATCCGGCTGTCCAGATCGAGATCGAACCGGCCATAGGGATTAACGTGGGCATAGATCAGCGGCGTGAGGCCGCGATAATCTTCCGGTGTCATGCGGCCGTGCCAGACTGGTTCGGCGAGCACCGTTTGCAGCACGCGCGTGTTCATATACTCACTGCAACGCTCCTCAATTTGGAGCGCAATGTCACAAGCCGGCGTTTGCCTGGTCAATCCCACAAGCGATGTTCCCACAACGTTCTTCGAGTTGGCCAAAATCGCAGCTTCGGGCCCACTGGGCCGATTTGGAAATCGATGCTGCCACCCCGGAAGAGAACGCAAGGCGCATTCTTCAGGCCTTTGGGCTCTTGTCTGTTGCATTAATGGTGAATTCTCGGACGGACTCTGAAGGCCCCGGCCTTGCGCCGGGCCTCAGTCGCCGCGCCGCCCGTTGGGGGCGGGACCAGATCAGCGAGAAGCCTTCGCCGTCCTCGTCGTCGTCGAGGTTGGCGTAGATCGGCGTTGAAGCTCGGATCGTCGGCCGAAGCTGTCGAGCAAGTTTGAGTTCCTCTCTTCGCGGCAATCCGTTCAAACGCTTCAACACGCCGCAGGGACGTTTGGATAAATCTGGAGCCAGGCCTTATAAGCAAAATTCATGGTCGAAATAATGATCGAGACGCCCCACTCCTAAATCTCGGCAGTATCATGCGGCCAGCTTTGGGATAGCATACTCGACCAATCGCAGGAATCGGGTGTTGCGAGCCCCCGCAAAGCCCCGGTGACGGGATCCGATTTGTTGTTGTTTCGCAAGGTCGCATGGGACGGGTGGCCAACGCCTCCACTGGACATCCGCACACCAACGAGCTGCGCGGTTCTCAGCGATGATGAGCGTAAGCGGAATCAGACATTCGCAAATGATGCACCTTCTCAGGTCATCCTGAGCCCCGCGATAGGTTTCAGGAGGCCTCCATGACATTAGAGCATGTCGACGCGGAGGCTCCATTTTTTTGGAAACGGATATCGCTTCATGTGCTGTTGTGGCGGATAGGCAAAGCACCCCGGGGCGCCAAGCAAGTCTTAGACAGGAGGCCCTTCAGGCGGAGAGCGCGGTGCTGCAGCCTTCGGCGATCTTGCTGTCGGCTGAGGTTTGTCCTGGCATGGTTGCCCATCCGCCGGCTTCGATGAACTGGCGCTTCTTATAGCTGTCTGGAAGAGCCTTAAATTCAACCAATTTTGCGGCGGCATCCGTCGCACTGTTGAACCGGTCAACGCATATGGCGGATGCAAGTTCCCCACGTGCAGTTTCGCCCGCAGTTGCCGCTGCTTTGAGAGAAGTGCCGCCCGTCACCCAGCCCCCCCAGTTAAATCCGACGATGATCGTGGCGACTGCAGTGACGACACAAGCCCAGACGAGGATGGTCTTCGACGGCTGATAGCTGTCGAAACGTTGGAAAATCGATGTTTTGCTGCTGCTCTGCATGGCCATTGGAATTCTCCTTGCCGATGTTGTTTGGTTCACCGCTGCGGCCGTCCTGGCCGAGCGGCTCAGGCACTGTCCTCAGTATCCCATGCCACCCATGCCGACGTTTCCGGCCGGCGGCGCAGATTCTCTTGCGGGAATATCGGCGATCACCGCTTCGGCGGTAATCAGAAGTGCTGCGATCGAGCCGGCGTCTTGCAAAGCGGTCCGCACCACCTTGGCAGGATCGATAATGCCAGCCTTGATCATATCGACATAGGTCTCCGTCTGTGCGTCGAACCCCTGGTTATGATCCGTGCTCTCGGCGAGTTTACCAATAACGATAGAGCCCTCGACACCGGCGTTGTCGGCGATCTGTCGGATCGGGGCTTCCAGCGCCCTCAGCACGACCGAAATCCCCGCCGTCACGTCGGCGTTTTCTGCAGCTAGCCCTGCCAGAACCGACTTGGCGCGCAACAGGGCGACGCCTCCGCCCGGAACGATACCCTCCTCGACCGCCGCGCGGGTGGCGTTCAGGGCATCGTCGATGCGGTCCTTCTTCTCCTTGACTTCAATTTCGGTCGAGCCGCCGACGCGTATCACCGCAACGCCGCCGGCGAGTTTTGCAAGGCGTTCTTGCAGCTTTTCCTTGTCGTAGTCGGAGGTGGTTTCCTCGATCTGCGCCTTAATCTGGCTGATGCGTCGAGCGATCTCAGATTTTTCACCTGCGCCGTCTATGATCGTGGTGGTATCCTTTTCGATCAGCGCCCGCTTGGTGCGCCCGAGCATATCAAGCGTGACATTTTCCAGCTTGATGCCGAGATCCTCAGAGATCATCTGGCCGGCCGTCAGAATGGCGATGTCCTCCAGCATGGCCTTGCGGCGATCGCCGAAACCTGGGGCCTTGACGGCAGCGACGTTCAATCCGCCCCGCAACTTATTGACGACCAATGTGGCCAGAGCTTCGCCTTCGACATCCTCGGAAATAATAAGCAGCGGCTTGCCGCTCTGCACCACGGCTTCGAGGATGGGCAACATTGCCTGCAGATTGCCGAGCTTCTTCTCATAGATAAGGATATATGGGTCCTCCAGCTCCACGCGCATTTTTTCGGCATTGGTGACAAAGTAAGGCGAGAGATAGCCCCGGTCGAACTGCATGCCCTCGACGACGTTGAGTTCAGTATCGGCCGTCCTGGCCTCCTCGACTGTGATGACACCTTCGTTGCCAACCTTTTCCATCGCGTCAGCGATCATTCTGCCCACCGTCGCATCGCCATTGGCGGCGATTGTGCCGACCTGGGCGATTTCGTTCGATGAGCTAACCTTCGTGGCGCGCGCTTTGATTTCCGCAAGTACCGCTGCAACGCCAAGATCGATGCCGCGCCTCAAATCCATGGGGTTCATCCCGGCCGCAACAAGTTTGGCGCCTTCGCGAAAGATGGAGGCCGCGAGCACCGTCGCGGTTGTGGTGCCGTCGCCCGCAAGATCGTTGGTCTTGGACGCCACTTCGCGCACCATCTGCGCGCCCATGTTCTCGAACTTGTCTGCAAGTTCGATTTCCTTGGCGACCGCGACGCCGTCCTTGGTAATGCGTGGCGCGCCATAGGACTTGTCGATGACGACGTTGCGGCCTTTGGGGCCTAACGTTACCTTGACGGCATTGTTGAGCACCTCGACGCCGCGAAGCAGACGATCGCGTGCGTCGGTGGAGAAGATGATTTCCTTGGCAGACATTGTCTGTGGTCCAGTTCGGTCTTGAGAGTCGGGGTTGGAATTCGGCGGATTAGGCGGTCGTATCGGCGGTCGCTTCGGTCTTTTCGACGATGCCCATGACGTCGCACTCCTTCACGATCAGGAGATCTTGGTCATCGAGTTCGATTCCGGTTTCCGCCCCCTTTTCGAATAGGATCACGTCGCCGGTCTCCACTGCGCGCGGCGCGAGCCGACGACCGCAGAATCTGCCGCAGCGCCGCACCGTGGCCGCCTGCTGCGTTTGCCGAGACGTGTGTGGGATAATGGACCAGCCCTTGGATTTTAGGTCACCTTTCGCGCGCCGTACGACGACGCGGTCATGGAGAGGACGGAATGTCATGAGGATCTTTCTGCGGTCGGCGCATAGGGCGGCCGCACCTATTACATAACATCTCTGGCACTCGATTGGTAGGAGTGCCAAGAAATATTATCTGCAAGCGGATAATCCAGATCATTATCCGTCAGGAAATACAACAAGCCCTAGGATAACCCGTGGATTATTTGGTTCGAATTTCATGACGATTCCTTTTGATCCTGAACTTATAGCACCGAATAGGCGGCAGGATTCTTGAAATAAATAGGACTATTTTTCGTTGCACTAGCAATGCATGCCGCGCTTTCGAAAATTAATTGCCTTGAGCGTTTAGAGCATTGAAGAGCTCGCCCCCAGGCGACTTCCGAGTATTCTAATTCGTCCAAGGCGAGAAGTGGTAGCTCGCGAAGAAATAATTACGCCGGCAACTGCGGTATTACGCCTGCGTGTCTGGGATTGCCACGGTGTTGGCCCAGCAGACGGAAATCCTACTGCTGGACAAGCCGACGACACGTCTCGAAAGCAGCCATCCAGGTCAACGTTCTGGACTTCTTGGCTGATCTCGCGCGGAACCACCGTTGTCATGGTGCTGCATGATCTCAACCTGGCAGCTCGCTACGCAGACGACCTCGTCGCAATGGCTGGAGGGCGAGTCAAGTTTCCGGCAAACCGGAGGATGTGCTGACGCAAGAGAATGCACGCAGGTCTTCGGCCGAAAGCCGCTTCATCGCCGATCCCCCTCGGGCAGGCCGATCATGCTTCCGATCCGCCGGCATCGGACGGCAACCACGCAACATTTTAAGGAAGAAAGGTTGTGAGCGCAGTTCAGCATTTAAACTCTGCTCGACAAAATCTGCGAGCACTTCGTCACGCAGGAAAGCCCAGGCGGCGGCGCTGCGAGACCTTGGCGAGCGGCTTAGCCACATCACAACCGCTGTGGTTTGTCCGCCGACGACAATAATCTTGTGAAAAATCGGATAGTAGGGCACAATTTATAAATGCACCTGAAGTGCTGAGCTATCTCAAATCCGGCCGTCTCGCGCCGAGTGACAGCTCGCGTGGGAGGGTCGCGTCGATGGATCAGGGGTTCTTTCTTCTGTTCGCTACGGTGTCCGTGATCACGGCCCTGACCGTGGTCCTGGCGCGGAATCCGGTTCACTGCGCATTGGCGCTGATGGCGTGTTTCCTGCAGATTTCGGCAATCTTCGTCCTGCTCGAAGCGCCGTTGCTCGCGGTCATCCAGATCTTCGTGTATGTCGGCGCAATCATGGTCCTGTTCCTATTCGTGATCATGATGATCGATGTGCGCGAAGCAAAGTTGCAGCGGTTCTTACCCGGGGGCAACCTGCCAGCTCTGGTTATGCTCGTTCTGCTTGGGATCGAGATGTCGGTCCTGGTGCTCTGGAGCGATCGCTTTTCGGTCACTGTTCCCGTAGGCGGCGGCGACGAGATCAGGCAGCTCAGCACGACGCTTTTCGCCGGTTATCTTCTGCCGTTTGAGGTCGCCTCCGTCATCCTGTTGGTGGCTTTGGTCGGCGCCATCGTGCTGGCGCGGAAGGAGCAGGGGTGATGGTTCCGCTGTCGTGGTATATTCTGCTCGGGGTGGTCCTGTTCGTGATCGGAGCGGCGGGCGTGCTGCTCAGGCGCAATATTCTGGTCGTGCTGATGTCGCTGGAGTTGCTGCTAAACTCGGTCAACATCAATTTCATCGCTTTCGGGCGCATCTACAACGACTTTCGCGGGCAGATCTTCGCCATCTTCGTCATAGCAATCACTGCGGCGGAGGTTGCCGTTGCTCTTGGCATCCTGGTCGCCCTTGTGAGGAACAAATCCACCCTCAAGGTCGACGACGTGACCATGATGAAAGGATAACGGCTTGGACCCGGTGATATCGATCAGGCCGCTGCTTGCCGTCGCCGTCCCGGGCCTGACCGCCGTGGCAGTTCTTCTCTTGAATAACCGTGAGAAAATCCGCGATCTCGTATCGCCGTTGGCCGCGATCGTCCTGTTTGCGATCGTCGCCTCCATGGCGCCCACGGTGTTGGCTGGCGGAACCGTCGATTTGCGCCTGTTCGAGATCTTGCCGGGGGCCGACTTCGCTTTCCGGGCAGATGCGCTCGGCATGGTGTTCGCCACCGTCTCTTCACTCCTATGGATCGTCGCCGCGCTCTATTCCGTCGGCTACATGCGGCACTTGAACGAACATGCGCAGACTCGATTCTTTGCCTGTTTCGCCACCAGTCTCGCGGCGGCCGTCGGAGGCGCCTTTGCCGCCAATCTGTTCACGCTGGTGATCTTCTACGAGGTGCTCAGCCTCGTTACCTATCCGCTCGTCTACCACCACGAGGACGAAGAGGGATGGGCGGGCAGCCGCAAATACCTCGTCTATTTGATGGGCGCGTCGAAAAGCGTGCTGCTTGCCGCGCTGGCACTGACCTATTCCATTGCGGGGTCGCTCGACTTTGTGGATGGGGGGCTATTGGAGGGAGTCAATGCCTCCGCGCCGCTGCTGACGGTTATCTATTTCTGCTATCTTTTCGGCTTCGCCAAGGCTGCGGTGATGCCCATGCACGCCTGGCTACCGGCCGCCATGGTGGCCCCAACTCCTGTCAGCGCGCTCTTGCATGCAGTGGCTGTGGTCAAGATGGGTGTGTTCTGTGTGCTGCGGGTGGTGTTCCATGTCTTCGGCGTCGGGCTGGTCGGACAACTGGGCCTCGGCATCGTCACGGCCTATCTGGTGTCATTCACGATCCTGATGGCGTCGGTCTACGCCCTGACACGGGACGACCTGAAAGCTAGGCTCGCCTATTCGACGGTTTCCCAACTTTCCTACATCGTGCTGGGCGCGGTCCTGTTGTCGCCGGTCGCAATGGTCGGCGGGATCATCCACATTGCAGCACACGCATTTTCAAAGATCACGCTGTTTTTTTGCGCCGGGTCGATCTATTGCGCATCGGGAAAGCGCAATATCAGCGACATGGCCGGCATCGGCCGCCGGCTGCCCTGGACGATGGGGGCATTCTTCGTCGCCTCGCTCAGCATGATCGGGGTGCCGCCGACCGCGGGATTTGTCAGCAAATGGTATTTGACGCTGGGGTCGGTGGAGGCGGGACAGATGGCGTTCCTGGTCGTACTCCTGGTGAGTTCGATCCTGAACGCCGCCTATTTCCTGCCGGTCAGCTACGTCGCCTTTTTCGGGACCGAGTCGCAGGAGAGCCAGGCGACCGTCCGTGAAATTCCGATGATCACGATCCCGCTTGTCGCGACCGCCATCCTATCGGTGCTGATGGGCATCTTCCCCGATTATTTCCTTACCCTGGCGGATGGAGTGGTCAGATGATCAAGCGCGTGGTCGATTTCTTTGGTGACGAAGAATGGGCAAAACAGCGCCGCCGACTGTTCTATCTGGCACTCGTTCTGATCGTCGCCGCCGACTTTCTGGTTTCTCGCGAACACGCCGAATACGTTTGGGAGCGCCTGCCTGGCTGGTCCGCCGTCTACGGTTTTGGCTCCTGCGTTCTGCTCATCTTCGTTTCCAAGTTTCTCGGCCATCGCATCGGGCTGATGCGGCGCGAGGACTATTATGACTGACTTCATCCATCCGGCTCTCCTCTTCATTCTCGGTGCTCTGCCGATACCGTTCCTCAGGGGATCGATCGGCAAGGCCTATCTGCTGCTGATCCCGACGCTGGCGATCCTTGCCGTGCTCACGATGGAGCCGGGCAGTTATGGCGAGGCAAGATTTATCGGGCAGGAAATCGTGATCGCGAAGGTCGACAAGCTGAGTATCGTCTTCGCCACCGTTTTCACCGTCATGGCGCTGATCGGTACGGTCTACGCGTTGCACCTGACGCGCACCGGCCAGCATGTGGCCGCATTCATCTACGTCGGCAGTGCACTCGGGGTGGTATTCGCCGGCGACTACCTGACCCTCTACCTATTCTGGGAAGGCATGGCATTTGCCTCTGCCTATCTGGTCTTTGCCCAGGGAGGCGACAAGGCAATCCGGGCGGGGTTCCGGTATCTCATGGTTCATATTGCCGGCGGGGTCTGCCTGCTCGGCGGCGTGGTTCTCCACAGACTCGCCACCGGTTCATCTCTTTTCGGCCCGATCGAGGGAGAAATGGGCGTGGCCGTCTACCTGATCCTTGCCGGGTTCATCCTCAACGCCGCAGTGCCGCCGCTCAACGCCTGGCTCACCGACGCCTATCCGGAGGCGACCGTCACAGGCGCAGTGTTCATGAGCGCCTTTACCACCAAGACCGCCGTTTACGTGTTGGCGCGGGCATTTCCGGGGACCGAGCTTTTGGTCTGGCTCGGCATTGCGATGGCGCTATACGGCGTTATCTACGCGGTGCTGGAGAACGACTGCCGGCGGCTGCTTGCCTATCACATCGTCAGCCAGGTAGGGTATATGGTGGCGGGCGTGGGTATTGGGACGGAAATGGCGGTGAACGGAGCCACCAGCCATGCCTTCGCCCATATCCTCTACAAGGCGCTTCTGTTCATGGGTGCGGGGGCGGTGATTCATGTCACTGGGCGGCGTAAGCTCACCGAACTCGGCGGGCTCTACAAGTCCATGCCGCTGACCGTGACGCTCTATATGGTTGGCGCCTTGGCGATCTCGGCATTTCCATTCTTCTCTGGTTTCGTCACCAAGTCGATGGTCGTGGCCGCCGCCGGGCAGGATCACCGCGCGCTGGTCGTGCTTGCGCTGACGATGGCATCGTCCGGGACGTTCCTGCACCCCGGTCTCAAGCTCCCGTACTACATGTTCTTCGGTAAGGACCAGGGCCTAGGGGCCAGGGAGCCGCCCGGGAACATGCTGGTTGCGATGGGTATGGCGGCGGTGCTCTGCATTGCGATCGGTGTGTTTCCGCGGCCGCTTTATGCAATGCTACCCTATCC
>NZ_JABEPH010000124.1:0-15087 GCF_013004495.1 Rhizobium sp. SEMIA 4085 | reverse complement strand
GGCAGTCGTATATCCGACAGCGGGCAATATCGGCGGCGGCGGCTTCATGACGATCCGGCTGAAGGACGGCAAGACAACCTTCCTCGATTTTCGTGAGCGGGCACCGCTTGCCGCCACCAAGACCATGTATCTTGATGCCAAAGGCGATGTCGTTCCGAGCGCCAGCCTGGACGGCTATCTCGCCGTTGGAGTACCGGGCTCGGTCATGGGTTTCGAAACGGCGCGTGAGCGCTATGGCACCAAACCCCGCGCCGAGTTACTGGCGCCGGCGATCCGCTTTGCCAAGGACGGCTTTACGTTGGAACAGGGCGACGCCGCGACTTTCGCCTCAAGCGCAAAGCGCCTCGCAAAAGATGAAGCTGCCGCAAAGATCTTCCTGAAGCCGGATGGCAAAACTTATTCCGCGGGAGAAAAGCTCCTGCAGCCCGAGCTCGCCGCGGTGCTGTCCGGTATTTCCGAGAAGGGCACGGACGCCTTCTACAAGGCCGCACCTGCCGAGGCGATCGTAAAGGCAAGCCAGGCGAAGGGCGGCGTTCTGGCGAAGGAAGATTTCGAGCAGTATAGCGTGCGCGAATTAAAGCCGGTCGAATGCAACTACCGTGGCTACGACATCGTCTCCTCGCCGCCCCCCTCTTCCGGCGGCGTCATCATCTGCGAGATCCTGAACGTGCTGGAGGGCTACCCGCTTTCCTACATGGGTTATGGTTCGTCCGAGACAGTCCGCGCCATGGTCGAGGCCATGCGTTACGCTTACGTCGACCGCAATGCCGCACTTGGTGATCCGGACTTCGTCGACAACCCGGTTTCGAAGCTTCTGGACAAAGGCTATGCCAAGGAAATCCGCGAGAAGATCGACCCCTACAAGGCCGGTAAATCCGTCAACCTGAAGCCGCTCGGGGCCAAGGAAAGCGTTGAAACCACTCATTATTCGATCATCGACGACGAGGGCAACGCGGTTGCCGTCACTTATACGCTGAACGGCTCCTTCGGTGCCGGCGTGGTTGCCCCCGGCACCGGTATTCTGCTCAACAACGAAATGGACGACTTCACCTCGAAGCCGGGCGTGCCCAACCTCTACGGGCTCGTCCAGGGAGAGGCCAACGCCATCGCGCCGAAGAAGACGCCGCTCTCTTCCATGAGCCCGACGATCATCTCCAGGGACGGCAAGCCCTTCATGGTGATCGGCAGCCCCGGCGGCTCGCGCATCATCACCATCACTCTGGAAGCGATCCTGAACGTCATCGATTTCGGCATGGACATCAGCCAGGCCGTCAATGCACCGCGCATCCATCATCAATGGCAGCCGGACAGGATCTACCTCGAACCCTATACCCTTTCTCCGGATACGATAAAGACGCTCGCCGCCATGGGCTACAGCTTCGACGATGGCAGTGGTCCGCCCCAATGGGGCCAGGCGGCTGGCATCCTTGTCGGCGGCAAGAGCCTTGCCGATATCGGGAAGGGTGGCGGCGCACGCTATTATGGTGCGATGGATAGCCGCGCCACCGAGGGTGCGGCAAAGGGATATTGAGCGCCGGCTGGGCTACCGGATCCGGGCGCGTACATAATCTCCTTTGATGTTCACCAGCGGGCGCGTGCCCGGGACGCTTGGAACGAGGCTGTCAATGTAGGACGCCTTGGCGGTCACGGTGCAATCGACTGGGACATCCTTGCCCTATCGGAGATAGCCATCGAGCGACTGCGCGGCGATCTCGATCTTTTCGTCGCGTTTCGGCATCGTAGGTGAGGTTTGCGCGAACGGCAGCGCCGGAGATATCGACGCTGGAAGCGTGGCCGTCGAGTGTGATGTCCGCCGCCTTTCCCGATGTGCCAAGACTTGCCACGTCGCCGTTCAGTTTCGCCACGAATACCTCTTGCTCGATGCGCACGGCGCTGCCGAGCGGGACATTCGCCGATATTTCCGGCGAGCAATCGGCAATGTCGCTCCAGGCCGACATCGCTACGTCGATCGTCAATGTCGCTCCGTCAATTTCTGCCCGGCTTTCGTCCTTGCAGAGATTGAAGAACCAGCTCGAATACCAGGATGAAAACCAGCCGCTCAGGCGGCCGCTGGTTGCTGCACGATCGGGCTCATCGGATTTCGTGGTGATCTTGATTGAGCTTGCATCGCCAATGATCACGATCGTGCGGATGCTGGAAACATCAAGGGTCTCGCCGAGCGGCCTCACATCAGCGAAACTGGATATCAGCACATGAAAAACAGGGGAATGGACAGGACTATCGACATTGCTTTTTCCTTAATGGTGCCGTCGAAAAGACCGGCCATATCAGGTTGCCTTCAGTCCTCGTTGTTGAGACCTGAATCATGATCCGGGTCGCCTGCAATTGCGATCAGGGCCACTGTCGTGCTGATATCGAGCCATCGAACCCGGACGCCGCCTCATGATCTTTGTTCCGCTTCCCTTCGTCGTTGCCCTGCTGCTCTTCATCGTCCAGATCCGCCTGCTGCGGCAGGAGGACTGGCGTGCGCCGGAAAAGCGGCCGTTCCTGCTTCTCATCGGCATCTACGCGCTGCAGTCCGTGCTGATCGGAATTCGCTGGGGCTACGACGTCCTCGCGATCATGCCGGTACAAGCCATTCTGGCAGCGACGATTGCTGCACTCGCCTGGGTTAGCTTCCGGAGCCTCACGCTGGAAGGGCCGCGCTCATTCGCTCACTTGTGGCCTCACGCCCTTCCAGCGGTTCTAATCGCCGCCCTGCTGGTATTTTGGCGCGAGCCGATGGGCGTTGCCTTGATCTTCATCTTCCTTGGCTATGGAGCGGCCCTGCTCTGGCTCGCGCGCCATGGCCCGGACGGGCTTATCGCATCGCGGCTGGACGGCGCGCTACTTTCCTACCGTTCGCTCCTGATCACCGCAGCGGCGCTCATTGCTGCCGCAGTCGCCGATATCTACATCAGCCTGGATTTCGACCGCACCGGCGGCACACATGGCGGTGCCATCGTGGCGCTCGGCAACGTCATCACGCTCCTCGTTCTCGGGGGCGCCGCGTCCATCGCCAGCGGCGCCCAACCGGCGGAGGAGCAGAGCCTGGAAACACCGCCCGCCCCGCCGCTAATGCCGACGGAAGAGGACGGCGCAGTTGCCGCCTCCCTCGATGCACTGATGCAATCGCGCGAGATCTATCGCGATCCCGAGCTCAACCTTAACCGTATTGCGCGAAAGATGAGCCTGCCTGCCCGCCGCGTATCGATTGCCGTCAACCGTATCCACGGCGTCAGCGTCTCGCAATATGTCAATGAGTTCCGCATCCGTTCGGCCTGCGATCAACTGATCAAGACGGATGAACCGGTGACGCGCGTGATGTTCGATTCCGGCTTCATCAGCAAATCGAACTTCAATCGCGAGTTCCTGCGCGTGACCGGCACGAGCCCGACCGACTTCCGGCGCCGGCGCATCATCGGCATGGCTGACACCGCTGATGCGAAAGTGCCGGCTTTTGTGTCACGGTGACAAAGTCCGCGTTCACAAGTGAAGGCGGGCATCATATTCATGGATGAACTATCAGCCGAAAGAGCTCATAATGGCCAGCATTGAAATGATCGTCGCCGCTCGCGCCCGTCTCCGGGGCCATGCACGGCGAACGCCGCTTCTTTCTTCCCCATTCCTCAACGAGATCGCCCGAAGGCATGTCTTCGTGAAGGCGGAATGTCTGCAGCATTCGGGCTCGTTCAAGTTTCGCGGCGGCTGGTCGGCCGTTTCCGGCCTTGATCCTACAGTACGTGCGAAAGGCGTTATCGCCTTTTCGTCCGGCAACCACGCGCAGGGCGTCGCCCTTGCCGCAAAGCTTCACGGCATTCCCTCCGTTATCATCATGCCGTCCGACGCCCCGGCGCTGAAGATCGACAATACCCGCGCTTTTGGTGCCGAAGTCGTACTTTACGACCGCGCAAATGGGGATCGCGATGCGATCGGCGCCCGGTTTTCGGCTGAGCGCGGCCTCACTCTGATCAGGCCTTTCGACGAGCCGTTGGTGATTGCCGGCCAGGGCACGACGGGGCTTGAAATTGCCGAACAGGCAGAAGAGGAAGGCGTGAAGTCGGCAGAAGTGCTTGTTCCCTGCGGCGGCGGCGGGCTGACGTCCGGCATCGCGCTGGCGCTCGAAGCAAGTGCGCCGGGCTTTACCGTGCGGCCCTGCGAGCCGAAAGACTTCGACGACACCACGCGTTCACTTTCCTCCGGCAGGATCGAACGCAACGCGGCGATGACGGGCACGATCTGCGATGCAATCATGACACCGGAACCCGGCATGATCACCTTCCCGATCCTGCAGCGGCTCGCAGGGGCGGGCATTGTCGTCACCGACGACGAGGCGCTGCGCGCCATGGCGCTCGCGTTCAAACGGCTGAAGATCGTCGTCGAGCCCGGCGGGGCGGTTGCGCTTGCCGCTGCGCTTTTCCATGGCGAGGCCCTGGAAAGCGACACCGTCATCGCCGTGACCTCAGGCGGCAATGTCGAGGCGGATATCTTTGCCGCCGCTCTCGAGAAATACGGCTAACGCGGCGAAGTTAACGCCTACGCATTCTCCGATACCCGTTGCGGCAAGAAGTCCGAGATTGCCTCGCTGACAGCCCGCAGCAAGATCGAAGCGAGCCGTGCCGTCGCCGGATCAGGGTCAGCTTCGGAGCGGTGAAGCACGAGGCCCAACGACGGCAGCTCCGGCAACCCCAGTTCCGCAGGCTTCAGCGGCCTGACCTTTGCCGGCAAGCCGATCGGCGTGCGTATTGTCACCCCCAACCCGGCCGCGGTCGCTGCCCACAGCCCGCCGAGGCTCGGGCTGACGAAGGCAAGCCGCCAGGCAATATTGGCCCTGTCCAGCGCATTCGTCGCGGCGGTTCGCAGAAGACAGGGCGCCTCCAGCGAGGCGAGTGGCAGCGGCTCTCTGCTTGCGGCATTCCAGCCGGGCTCTCCTGCGGCAGGACCGATCCAGCGCATCGGCACCTCGCCGATCTTTTCGCAATGGGCGGTCAGCGTTGCATCGCTCCAAGCGAGCGCCAGATCGAGTTTCCCCGTTGTGACCCGCTCGAGCAGTTCCGCGTTGCGGACGACTCGCGCCTCGATCCGCACCTTCGGATGGGCGCGGGCGAAACGGCCGAGAACATCGGGAAGCAGATTTTCGCCGAAGTCCTCTTGTAGGCCAAGCCGCACCCAGCCTTCCAACTCGACGTTTTGGACGGCCACTGCCGCTTCGTCGTTAAGGTCAAGCAGCCGTCGGGTGTAGGCGAGCATCGTCTCGCCGGCCTCCGTCAACGCCAGGCCACGGCCAGCCTTGCGGAAAATCGGCGTACCGGCCTGCTCCTCCAGTTTCTTGAGCTGTGCGCTGACGGCCGAGGTGGAGCGCCCAAGCCGGTCCGCCGCCTTTGCAAAGTTCCCGAGTTCCATTCCGGTCGCGAAGGTTCGCAGTACATCGAGGTCGAAGACCATCCTACGCATTGCTTAATCCCATTTTTCAGGACAATTAATCCACAAAATTCTGATTTTCAGCATCATCGTGGCGTGCGAGGATTATGAAGTCAAGGTTGGATTAGCAAGGAAAAGGAGGCTCCAAATGCCTTTCGTTCGAATCTCTCTGCTGAAGGCAAGTCGCCGGATTATCTCCGTGCGCTCTCAGACAACATTCATCGTGCCATGGTCGAGACGTTCGACGTCCCTCCGAATGACCGCTTTCAGGTCATTCATCAGCATGAGCCTGGTGAACTGATCTTCGACCGCCACTATCTCGGGGGCCCGCGTTCGGACGATTTCGTGCTCTTTTCCATCACCGCGGGCAAGCCCCGCACGACCGGGATGCGCAAGGCCTTTTACCGGCGTGCGGCCGATCTGCTTGGGCAGTCTCCGGGCCTGAGATCTGAAGATGTGATGATCGTGGTCAATACCACCTCTCCGGAAGAATGGTCATTCGCCAATGGCGAAGCCTCGATGACGGAACCAGGTTGGCAAATCCGAGCGCGCGCGCCGATGGAGCCATCCCGATGATCGCCATGCAATACGGCTTCACGCTGCCGGCGGATTATGACATGACGATCATCGATCGCCGGATCCGTGACAAGGGGCCAATGCTGGACGGCTTTTCGAATCTTGGCTTCAAGGCCTACCTCAGCGCCCGCAAGGGCGAATTCGGCAGCCGGGAGAACCTCTATGCTCCATTCTATCTTTGGAGGCAGCCGGAAGGCGCCAGCGATTTCCTCACCGGGCCCGGTTTCGAAGGGCTGACGCAGTCTTTCGGCTGGCCGAAGGTAAGGCACTGGCTGGTATGGAATGCCGAGGTCGCGGACTTGCGAGCCGCAAAGTTTGCAAGCTGCGATATTCTGCCGATCCCGGCCTACGCGCCGCTTGCCGAAATCCGCAGGGAGGAGGTCACGCGGTCACATGCTGAAGCAGCGCGACGCGGCGTGCTGGCCTCGATATCCGCCTTCGAGCCGTCCGGCTGGAGCCTTGTGCGCTTCACGCTTTTTCGCGACATGCCGTTGATCTCCAACGGAGACCAGATCTATCGCGTCGGCCATGTCTCCTTGCCCTAGGTCAGGTGGTCGCGCGCCGATAAAATGCCAATGACCCGGCAAGCGCGATGAGTGCGCCGCCGCTGATACGATCAAGCCACATGGCGCCGGAATTCTTGAGCAGGCGGACAGCCTGCGCACCGAAGACGGCGTATCCGAACATGATCACGAAATCGATCGAGGCGAAGATGACGGCAAGCACCGCATACTGAGCAGGCTGCGGTAGCGCAGGATCGATGAACTGCGGCAGGAAAGCCGAGAAGAATAGGTAGCCCTTGGGATTCGTGACTGCCACCATGAAGCTTTTCAGCCCGATCGAAAAGGCTGAAGCGGCGCTGCCGGCGCTTTCCACCTTCATTGCCGTTTCGATCGTCCCTTGAGAGCGCAGCATCATGATGCCGAGAAAGGCAAGATAGGCGGCACCCAAATATTTCAGCACGGAGAACCAGAATTCGGAGGCCGCAAGCAGCGCGCCGAGGCCGATCGCCACAGCACCGATCAGAACGAAATCCGAAAGCACGGCACCGAGCATGCCGGCAATCGCCCGGCGAGTGCCGTAACGCGAACCGTTGGTCAGCGCCAGGAGCACGGTCGGCCCCGGCGTTGCGATACCGACAAAGGAAACGGCAGCGAAAGCAAGAAGCGTGACGATATCCATAAGTCCCTCCAGAGCTCGGATATCGGAAGCTTGCATTTGCCGGGACCGCGATCAAGCCGAAAACGAAAAACCCGTTTCCTTCCGGGGCAGCGAGCTGGTTCGAGCCAACGCGAACGGATCACATGCCGCTTTGGCCGTCCGAGCCGATATAGGCGATGCGGAGCATATTGGTGGCGCCCGGCGTTCCGAGCGGCACGCCGGCCGAGATGATGATACGGTCGCCCGGCTTGCCGAAACCTTCGCCGGCGACGATGCGGCAGGCCCGGTTGACCATGTCGTCGAGATCGGTCGCGTCATGCGTGACGACACAGTGCAGGCCCCAGACGATCGCCAGCCGGCGGGCTGTCTTGATGATCGGCGAGAGTGCCAGCACCGGCACCTGCGGGCGCTCGCGCGAAGCGCGCAGGCCCGTCGTGCCAGACGAGGTGTAACAAACGATCGCCGAAAGCTTCAGCGTCTCGGCAATCTGGCGGGCGGCGAGAGAAATCGCATCGGCACCGGTTGCTTCCGGCTGGGCGCGCTGGGCATAGATGATGCCCGGATAATGAGGTTCGCGCTCGATGGCGCTGGCAATCGACGCCATCGTCGCAACGGCTTCGACCGGATAGTCGCCCGAGGCGGATTCAGCCGAAAGCATGACGGCATCGGCGCCTTCGAAAACGGCGGTCGCGACGTCCGAGACTTCGGCGCGTGTCGGCACCGGCGCGGAGATCATCGATTCCAGCATCTGGGTTGCGACGACGACCGGCTTGCCGGAGCGGCGGCAGGCGCGGATCAACTGCTTTTGGATGCCCGGAACGGATTCGAGCGGCATCTCGACGCCGAGATCGCCGCGGGCGACCATCAAGGCATCCGAGAGTTCGATGATTTCTTCGATGCGCTCGATTGCCTGGGGCTTCTCGATCTTCGACATCAGGCCGACCCGACCCCTGGCGATCTTGCGGACCTCCGCGAGATCTTCCGGGCGCTGGACGAAAGAGAGCGCGACCCAGTCGACGTCATCGGTCGCCAGAACGGCATCGAGATCGGTACGGTCCTTGTCCGTCAAAACGCCGACGCCCAGCAGTGTGTCGGGAAGGCTGATGCCTTTGCGGTCCGATATCTTCGTGCCGGAAATGACCGTCGTAACGATGCTCTTTCCGTCGCACCTTTCGGCACGCAATGCGAGCTTGCCATCATCGATCAGCAGACGGTGGCCGGGTTTGACGGCTTCAAGAATTTCCGGATGCGGCAGGAAGACACGGCTTTCATCGCCGGGTGCGTCATTGTTGTCGAGCGTAAAGGTCTGGCCCGGCTTTAGTTCAACCTTGGTTTCCGCAAACTTGCCGACACGAAGCTTCGGTCCCTGCAAATCGGCCAGGATGCCGATCGGACGACCGGAGCGGGCTTCGACCGCGCGAATACGCTGGATCAGAGTGCGCATCACGTCATGGCTTGCATGGCTCATGTTGATACGGAAAACGTCGGCACCGGCCTGGTGCAGCTTTTCGATCATCGCTTCTTCGCTCGAGGCGGGGCCGAGCGTTGCGAGGATTTTCACTTTGCGGTTACGCTTCATCAATTCGGACTTTCTTGCGTGCCGGGAGTGTCGGAAAGTTGGACCATCCAGCTGCCTTGGCGGCCCGTGTCATATTCCTTGAATCCCATCCTCTGATAACCGCGGGCATAGCAGTCCTGCACGCCCGCGATCTTGAACTCGTTTTCCGCCACGCACATCTGGATGTCGCCCGTCCAACGTCCCCCCCGGGCGGCATCCTCTGCGTAGAGGTAATAGTATCGCGACTGCAATTCTCCTTCGATCAGCGTCGCGCAGGTCGTTGCCGGGACCTGCCACCAACCTTCAGTGATCCACCCGTCCTTGGCACGGTATCCAATCGCCACACCCACAAGGTTCTGCGTGCCGTTGCAGACGCGAAAATCGGCACGCGCAACATCGGCAGCGAAAAACGGTGAGAGGGCAGCGAATGCAAATAAGGCGAAACGGGCAATCCCGGACCGGGTGAGGAAACTTGGTGCGGCTTGCATCAACACGGCTTCCGAATGGCTCCCACGGTTATTCGTTGTCCGTGCCTTCTTGCGCCGCCATCAAACGAATGTCAACGCGATGCTAATCGATTATATTCCTTTCTAACCTGCTCGTGATCACTGACTTGCCGCGGGCTGGTGCGCATTGCGCTTGAACCTGAAGCATGCGCATGCGATCAGTGACGGCGAGCGCCATGACGATCGGCAATTCCCTGATGAGTCCCTTCCAATCCTTCGAAATTCTACCTGGAAATCATGACAGCGGCATGGTGATTCTGGGCGATCACGCGATGAACCGCCTGCCTGAACGGTATGGTAGGCTCGGGCTTGCCGAATCCGCCTTCTCCCGCCATATCGCCTATGACATAGGCATCGAAGGCCTGGTGCGGGAGCTTTCCGCGAGGCTGGGGGTACCGGCCGTTCTTGGCGGCTTTTCGCGGCTTTTAATCGACCCGAACCGCGGCGAGGACGACCCGACGCTGATCATGAAAATTTCCGACGGCGCGATCATTCCTGGCAATCATCCGATCACAGATGAGGAGTGGAACTATCGCATCGAGGCGTTCCACCGTCCCTATCACAATGCCGTTGCCGAGACGATCGACAAGGTCGCCAACGCGACCGGCAACGCGCCCCTCGTGCTCTCGCTTCATTCCTATACGCCTGCCTGGAAAGGCGTACCGCGGCCATGGCATGCCGCCGTCCTCTGGGACAGCGACCGCCGCGCCGTCGCCCCTCTGCTTGACATGCTGAGCCGCGATCCCGATCTCGTGGTTGGCGACAACGAACCGTATGACGGCGCACTCAAAGGCGATACGATGTACCGGCACTGCATGGTCACCGGCATACCGCATGCGCTCGTCGAGATCCGTCAGGACCTGATCAGAAACGAGGCCGGCATTTGCGAATGGGCCGAACGCCTGGCTCCGCTCTTCGCGGCCATGAATGCCGATCCGGCGCTGCACGAATACGATGTCCATGTGTCGCGCACCGGCCCTTACGAATGAAGGAGAGCGAGATGACCGCACACAGCAAGGAAGAGCAGACCGAATTCGAAGCTGCCGCCTTCCGCCGCCTTGTCGCGCATTTGCGCGAACGGAGCGACGTTCAGAATGTCGACCTGATGAATCTCGCGGGTTTTTGCCGCAACTGCCTGTCGAACTGGTATCGCCAAGCCGCCGAGGCTGCGGGCGTGCCGCTGTCGAAGGACGAATCGCGCGAGATTATCTACGGCATGCCGTACGAAGACTGGAAAAACCTGCACCAGAACGAGGCCTCGGACGCACAAAAAACTGCATTTGAACTGAACAAGCCGCACAAATAGCTTCATGACGCCCGATTGGACTTGACCGCGGCGCAGCTTCGCGGCAGTCACTCCCCACCGAATTCAAGACGAGAAAATCAGGAGAACACGATGTCCGATGCTCATGGCGTCGCCCGCGATCAGCTTCGCGCTTTCATCGAGCGCATTGAACGGCTGGAAGAAGAAAAGAAGACCATCGCCGACGATATCAAGGACGTCTACGGCGAGGCAAAGGGCATGGGTTTCGACACCAAGATCCTGAAGAAGGTCGTCGCCCTTCGCAAGAAGGACGAGCAAGAGCGCATGGAAGAGGAAGCCATCCTCGATACCTATCTGCACGCGCTCGGCATGATCGAGTCCCCGCCGGAAGGCTGAGGATTGCCGTTGGCAGTTTTCAAGCCGCCGGATTACCCCGGCGGCTTTTTTGAATCATGCTTTAGAATTAGCCCGCTTTTTCCCATTGTGGTTTGCATCCGGCGCGATAATATCCCTCCGCCGCATACTGGAGCCGCGTCCGGTTCCGCTTAATTTTCAGTTATTTGGCTTAATGGTAGCGAGCCGCTGCCGGTCTTTTCTCAACGCTGCTGCGCGTCGCGGGCACAATGCATGCATTCCTATTCACACATGCGCGAAGCCGCGAGCTTCGCTCACTCCCATCCGACGCCTCACGCACGGCGCCGAGATCAAAGCCGAAGCGAAAATCAACCCTGCTCAAGAGGAACTCAAATCATGTCGATGATTACCACGAAGGACGGAACGGAGATTTTCTACAAGGATTGGGGCAAGGGCCAGCCTATTCTTTTCTCCCACGGCTGGCCGCTCTCGGCCGATGCCTGGGATGCGCAGATGGTCTTCTTCGGCAATAACGGCTACCGCGTCATCGCACACGACCGTCGCAGCCACGGCCGTTCGAGCCAGACCTGGGACGGCAACCACATGGACCAGTACGCCGACGACCTGGCCGAACTGATCGAAACGCTCGACCTCAAGGACCTGATCATGATCGGCCACTCCACGGGTGGCGGCGAAGTCACCCATTACCTCGGCCGCCACGGCACGAAACGCGTCGCCAAGGTCGTGCTGGTGGGCGCCGTGCCGCCGCTGATGGTCAAGACGGACAAGAATCCCGGCGGCTTACCGCTTGAAGTCTTTGATGGCATCCGCAAGGGCACGCTCGAAAACCGCTCGCAGTTCTACAAGGATCTCGTGACGCCCTTCTACAGCTTTAATCGCGATGGCGCGACGTTCTCCGAAGGCATTCGCGACAATTTCTGGATGCAGGGAATGATGGGCGGATTGAAGGGGCAGCTGGATTGCATCCACGAATTCTCCGAGGTCGATTACACCGACGACCTCAAGAAGATCGACAAGCCGACGCTCATCATTCATGGCGACGATGATCAGATCGTGCCGATCGGTGCTTCCGCATTGGAGTCCTCGAAGATCGTGGAGGGCTCTGTTCTCAAGATCTATCCGGGCGCTCCCCACGGTCTTGCTGAGACGCATACCGACCGCTTCAACAAGGACGTACTCGACTTCCTGAAGGCCTGATCCTTCGGGCCATCAATCCTCCGCCTGAAGTGCGGGAGGATGTGCCCAGCGCATAAACAAAGACCGCCGGAATTTCTCCGGCGGCCTGTCGTTCATTTTGATTGATTCGCTCAGTTCGTATTGAACTTGCGCACTTCCATGAAGTTAACCGCCGAGCCACTGAAGCGGGCCGGGTCGATGGAAGCTGTCTTGACGTTGAAGCCTTCGGCGTAGACGGCGGTCGGCTGGGCGCGAAGCGTCTGGCTGACGAAACGGGGTGCCTTGACCGGCTTCGTGATCATCTCCATGCGAGAATTGGTCAGCGCCCACTGCGAAATTATCTTCTGGGTCAGCCTCGGCTCGGTACGGACCGTCGCGCGGCTTGCGTCGGCAGCGGCAGCAGCCTCCTTCGTCGGGCGCCCGCCCTTGGTTGCAACCCCATTGGCAGCGGAGTCTTCGGACGTCTGCTGTAGGTCGAAGGCGTCGCCGAAGCTTGCGGATTTGACAGGAGCGAGCGCGGCAAGTTGCACCGGCGCCTTATTCTCAGCCGGCTTGGCCGCAGGCATCGCTGCGCTGATGGCCTGCTCGACGGTGGCCGGCGCAAGGGCAGCCACCCGCCTATCGACTGCATTGTTCTGATCAAGCGCTTGAGCCAGTGCCGGAGAAAGCCGGTCCGTTTCGGCTTCGGCTTCGTCCGCATCCGCTTGTGGATCGATTGCTGCCGCCGCAAGCAGATTTTCGGCGACCGCCGGACGTTCGGCCGGGGTTGGAACCATCGGACCGTTGGATGCGAATTCCGCATCACCCGGCGCGTTGCGCGGGCCAAGCAGCGAGGGAACCGGAACGTGATAGGCGCTGAGATCGGCGAACTGCTGCGGCTGGCCCTGCTCTTCGGTGGCAGCGGCAAGTGCCTGCTGTGCAGCATTGCCGGAATTCGGCGAAACGAGGGCATTTGCAACTTCGCCGCCGGCAAGCTGACCGGCAAAGGCTGGACGAACCTGCGGCACCGGTGCATTCACGGCGGCAACCTCAGTCGGCTGCGGCTCGGCTGCGGCAGCAGGCGCTTCGGCCTTCGGCGGCGTTGCCCTTGCAACGGCGACCGGAGCGGAATCCTCCGCGCTATCCTCTTCCTCGTCTGCGCCGCCGCCAAAGAGTGCAGCGAACAATGTCTTCGGCTTTCTCGTCTCGGCATCGCCGCCGCTTGCCATGACAAGCTGATTGGTGCTCACCCGGCGCTTATAGTCGGCCATCGCCTGCTGGTAGCCCGGCAGGGGCTTGCCGTCCGACGGGATATGAATGGTGTTGCCGTTCGGGAAAAGCTGCGCCAGTTCCTGGCGGCTCATGCGCGGCCAGGCGCGAACGCCGCCGACATCCATGTGCACGAAGGGAGAACCGGACTTCGGATAGAAGCCAACGCCGCCGACCTGCATTTTCATGCCAATCGCACGCAGCTTTGCAAGCTTCACATCCGGAATGAAGAAGTCCATCGCCTTGCCGAGCATATGCTGGCTCTTCTCGGCAACACCGGAATTGCGCGAACGGGACTTGAGCATCGAATTGGTGGCGGGCGAACGGAAGCCGCAGACAACGTTGATGTAGTCCCTGGAACCGCTCTGGCGGTAGACTTCCCAGATCAGATCGAAAAGATGGGGGTCCATCTTCGTCGGCTGGTTCTTGCGCCAGTCGCGAAGGAATCGGTTCAGCTGCCCAAGACCCTTCGGGTCGAACCTGCCATTGCGTTTGTAGGTGATGACGGCCTTTTCGCCGGTATGGATGAAGTAGAGTTTCAGACTGCGCGTTTCGCCCGCTGCCTCGGACGGCGTACCAACGAATACTGGTGAGGAAACCGCGAGTGCGAGAAGGACAGCCAAGGCCGTCCTAACCGCCTTTCCGCCAATGTCGGCGCACACTGTACGCCAGCTCAAGCGCGAAGGCTTGGTGTTCTCATTCAGATCCGGCAAACTCAATCCCCGTCAGACTGCCCAGGTCCCCGAACTGTCCCAATGACTGTCAATTGCGGTGACACGATGGCAAAAATGCCACACACGATCAACCTTTTCTTTACATAGTCAACGATCGACTAACAAGTGGTTTATATCGGGTAACAAAACATGCTTGCGGGAATATTAATGGAACGCCGCTTATGCCGCATCTTTCTGGGGATTGTCGGGATCGATGCCGTAATCCTTGAGCTTTCTGTAAAGCGTTGAGCGTCCGATGCCGAGCTTTCTGGCCACTTGACTCATCTGGCCGCGATAGAATTTAAGCGCGAATCGAATCAATTCTTCCTCGACATCGGCAAGTTTGCGCACCTCGCCCGCCGGATTGACGCTTGCGATCGCATTCTCCGGCATCTCGTCGTGCTGCCCGCGCGACTCGCTCGCAGAGACCTGCGGAACGTGAAATTCCGCAAACTCCACCTCGTGCTCGCGAAATGTATTGTCGGCAACCAGCGCCAGGTGATCGACCACGTCATATTGCGGCAGCTGGGCAGCGATCTGCGGAAAATCCGATTCGCTGAGCTCGTGGCCCTCGGCGAGCACGACGGCACGGAAGATCGCGTTCTCGAGCTGGCGGATGTTGCCCGGCCAGTCATAGGCCGTCAGCAATGCCAATGCACCCGCGCTGACCGTCATGCGATGGCCATTTTTCTGTTCGGACGAGAAGCGGTCGGCAAAGACGCGCACCAGGTTCGGAATGTCCTCCTTGCGCTTGCGCAGCGCCGGAATGGTGATCGGAAAGACATTGAGGCGATAATAGAGATCTTCGCGGAAGTGGCCGTTTTTCACTTCCTCGATCAGGTCCTTGTTCGTCGCAGAAATGAGCCGGACGTTGACCTTGTGCGCCGTGCGTGCGCCGACGGTCTCGACTTCGCCCTGCTGCACGGCTCGCAGCAGCTTGACCTGCACGTCGAGCGGCAGATCGCCGATTTCATCGAGGAAGATCGTGCCGCCGTCGGCCTCCATGAACTTGCCCGTATGGCGCTCGGTTGCACCGGTGAACGCGCCCTTTTCATGGCCGAAGAGGATGCTCTCGACGAGGTTGTGCGG
>NZ_JABEPH010000123.1:0-15116 GCF_013004495.1 Rhizobium sp. SEMIA 4085 | reverse complement strand
GTCGTGCTCGTGGAACCCTTCGCCAACGATCGGGTGGAAGACAATATCTCGCCGGTTGCTAGAATGTATTATGCGGCTTCTACGACGATCTGCTGCGCCCACGCAATTGCAGATGGCGGCCGTATGGTACTTGGTGCGCAGGCTGGCGAAGCCCGCCTGGCTGGAGTCTTCCGCAAAGCGGGCTTCACCCGTTTCCGCCGCGCTATGGAAACGCCGTTCAACCTGATCCTCGAAGCACGGCTCTAATCTGGCGATCGTACACTCAGCAGGAGTGGTCTGCATTGGGACGCAGTGCCTCTTCCGTGAAAACATCCGGCGGAGACCACTTGCCGGCCCAAAGGACCGGTGACTGCGTAGCCTCACGCCGTCCACCTCTGCAGATTTCGCAAGTTGCAGCCGCCAGATTGGAGAGCATTGCAAATGACATCAGCCACGAAACGGCCGCTCCGAACGGTGGAGCGGATGCTGCTCAAAATCTTGCGGGCCGTCACTGGAACTTTTGGCGGCAATGAGGAACCGCCAGCCACCAGTTGTGCGCTTTCGGCTCTAAATGATCACCTGATGAAAGACATAGGAGTTAGCCGCTTGGAAATCGATTTTGGCCACCTGGCACCCGCGGATCGTTGTTGTTTGGCATCTAGCATGAAGACAGGCACTCCTGGCGCTTAATGCTGCTAGACGGTTGCTCGGGGAGCGTCGGCTGCGCAGCGACCCTGCTCAACGAGCGATCCCGCCAAATCCCGGGACTTCTCAACTCACCAACCTCTCGGCGAGCCTTCGAAGTCGAAAGAATTCTGCGCCGCGAGTGCGGCAGCGCCCCTTGCCCATGAACTCGGAACCCAATCGGCGACGGGTTTCGGTTGGTGAAGAACGCGAATTCCTCCATTGTCCACGACGATGATCTCCGGATCGAACAGATTGACCATATCGGCCAGATGTCGCCCGATCCTCGAACACAGTCCGATGGAACCAAAAGTGTCAAGTCTTCTTGACGTTCGACGGATCTGACAAACTCATCGCGGAAAGCGAAACGCTTCGGCTAGTAGGGAAGTCCAACATAGTTTTCCGCAAGCGCTGTTGCGGCTGCCTGGGAATGCGTCAAATAGTCGAGTTCGGCTTCCTGGATCTTCTGGTCGAAGTCGCTCGCATCGGGGAACCGGTGCATCATCCTCGTCATTGACCAGGAGAAGCGGACGGCTTTCCAGACGCGGGAGAGCGCGCGTTCGGAATAGGCATCGATACCGGCATTCGAGCGATCCTGGTAGTGTTCGATAAGGCCGTTGAAAAGGTAGTGCACGTCGCTGGCGGCGAGGTTGAGGCCCTTGGCGCCCGTTGGCGGCACGATATGGGCGGCATCCCCGACTAAGAACAGCCGGCCGAAACGCATCGGCTCGGAGACGAAGGATCGCAGAGGTGCGATCGACTTTTCGAACGACGGTGCGGTGATCACTGCGTCTGCGTGATGAGTTGGAAGGCGGCGGCGGAGTTCCGCCCAGAAACGGTCGTCGCCCCAGTTATCGATTTTTTCATCGAGCGGGCACTGGATGTAATAGCGGCTGCGGGTCTGCGAGCGCATCGAACAGAGGGCGAAGCCGCGGGGATGGTTGGCATAGATCAACTCGTGGCTGACTGGCGGCACGTCAGCCAAGATGCCGAGCCAGCCGAAGGGGTAGACCTTCTCGAAGACGCGGAGCGAACTTTCCGGCACGGCTTTGCGGCTTGCACCATGAAAGCCGTCACAGCCGGCGATGAAATCGCAATTGATACGATGCGTGGTGCCGTCCTTGTTATAGGTGAGGCAGGGGTGCCGGCCATTGAAATCATGCGGCTGGACGTCAGCCGCGTCGTAGATCGTCAAAGCGCCAGTCTTTTCGCGATGGTCCATCAGGTCGCGTGTGAGTTCCGTCTGGCCATAGACCATGACGCGCTTGCCTCCGGTAAGCCCAAAGAGATCGATGCGGTGATCGCGACCGTCGAAGGCAAGCGAGAAGCCGTCATGCGGCAGGCCTTCGGCATGCATGCGGACGCCGGCCTTTGCCTGATCCATAAGGTTAACTGTGCCTTCCTCCAAGACCCCGGCACGAACGCGTCCGAGAATGTAGTCCTTGCCGACCCGGTCCAGAATGACGTTTTCAATACCCGCCTCCGTCAAAAGCTGGCCGAGCAGAAGTCCGGATGGCCCGGAGCCGATAATCGCAACCTGTGTGCGCATGCTTCCTCCCCGCGCTTGTCTTTCGTCAAATTCTCCTCTCAGGCAACAGTCCCGGCAATGGACTTTTCATCCGAGAAATTGCACAAATCGAACATCAAGAATGTGCGTGCGATGACGAAATTCGTTCCGACCTATGAGCTCTATGGCGAGAGTGCCGGTAAGAAGCCGGATTTCTGGGTGCATTGCGAGACTATTCCATCGCGCAGCAGCCTTCATCACTGGGAAATCCGGCTGCATCGGCATGAAAACTTCCTTCAGATATTGTACATCGATGCCGGGTCGGGCGATGCGATCTTCGGCCAGGAGCGGTATACAATCCGTCCGCGCTCGGTGATCACCGTACCGCCCGGCCTGAGGCACGGCTTCCGCTTTTCGAAAGATATCGATGGCTTTGTTATCACGGTGCTCGCCTCGCATCTGAAGGCCATACCTGGCGATCGCAGCTGGTTCGGGGAGTGGCTGGCGAAACCGCACCTGACGGAGCTCGATATGCAAAACGAGGATGCAGCTTACGTGGCGCGGACGCTCACGCGGTTGGGAGAAGAATTTTCGGGGCGACGGAGCGGCCGGAATGATCTGCTGGATGCCTATCTGACTTCCGCACTGCAACTGACGGCGCGGATTTGCGAAGGTGCCGAAAGTGAGATGGCCGATGAGAATAGCCGACGCATGGAGGTTCTAAGCGGCCTGATGCAGCAGCATCTAAGAGGACATAAGCCGGCCGTCTTCTACGCTCGCGCGCTCGGCATCTCGCCAACGCATCTGAACCGCATTGTCAAGGCTTCAATGGGACATAGCATGCACGAACTCATCGCCCGCAAGCTGACGGACGAGGCAAAACGCGAACTGGTCTTCACCTTCGGCAGCGTCCAGGAGATCGGCTACCGGTTGGGCTTTGCCGATCCGGCCTACTTCTCGCGCTTCTTTCTGAAACGGACGGGCGAGACGCCGCGCATGTGGCGTATGGCCGAGCGGACGAAGCTCGGAGTATGACTTCGCTTCGGCTTGCGGGGGAGGGCTTTTGCACCGCTATTTCAAAACCAGCCGCAAGGCCTTTTGCGTCTCGTGCAAAAGAGGCAGATAGCGCTCGGCCATTTCCGATGCAGGGGCGTGGGCTGCCGGCGCTCCGATGTTGATTGCCGCAACCGTCTGACCTCGATCGTTTTCGACCGGAACGGCGATGGAGCAAAGGCCGATTTCAAGCTCTTGATCGATGATGGCATAGCCTTTTGAGCGGATGCGGCGGAATTCGGCAATCAGGTCTTCCGGGTCTGTCTTGGTGTTCGGCGTGTTCTGCTTCAATTCCGTCCGGCCAAGAATAGCACGCGCTTCGCTTTCCGGCAGTGCTGCGAGCAGCACGCGGCCCATCGAGGCGCAATAGGCAGGCAGGCGGCTGCCAGGCGTCAGATTGATCGACATGACGCGGCGTTGCGAGGCGCGGGCGATATAGACGATCTCGCTGCCATCGAGAACCGAGGCCGAGGCGCTCTGTCCAGCCTTTTCGGACAATTGGTCGAGATGCGGTTGGATCTGCAGGGGCAAGGGCGTTGCCGAGAGATAGGCATGGCCGAGGCGCAGGATCTTCGGCGTCAATGTGAAGAACTTTCCGTCGTAATCCGCATAACCGAGCTCTGCGAGTGTCAGAAGCGAGCGGCGGACGGTGGCACGGTCAAGGCCGGCGAGCTTGGAAGCTTCTGTGATCGACAGACGCTGGTGCGTCTCACCGAAGGCTTCGATGACTTTCAAGCCGCGGGCAAAGCCGCTGACGAAATCCGTTTCCCGCATTTTGCTGCCCTCCGATCAGAATTTTAAGTCTGTGCGATATATGAACAAAAGTCAAATAGCGCACAAATTGTCTTGCCGCCGATTTCGTCTCGGCTTATTCGTTATCACGGGCATGGGAGGAGCGTGTCCCCGCCTATTCGGCAAGGAGAGATCCCGTATGGACAAGACAATCAGGAGCGCGGCGGAAGCCGTCTGCGAAATCAGTGATGGCGCCAGCATCATGATCGGTGGTTTTGGCGGCTCAGGGGCGCCGATCGAGCTTATCCACGCGCTCATCGACAAGGGGCCGAAGAACCTGAGCGTCATCAACAACAATGCCGGCAACGGCCGCATCGGCATCGCCGCGATGATCGACGCCGGCATGGTGCGGAAAATGATCTGCTCCTTCCCGCGTTCCTCGGATCCGCGTGCCTTCACGCAAAGATACCTCGCCGGGGAGATCGAGCTGGAACTTGTGCCGCAGGGGACGCTTGCCGAACGCATCCGTGCGGCCGGTGCCGGCATCCCGGCTTTCTACACGCCGACGGCCTACGGCACCGAGCTTTCCGAAGGCAAGATAGTCGCCGAATTCGATGGCAGGCACTATGTCCAGGAGCGCTGGTTGAAGGCCGATTTTGCGATCGTGAAGGCGCATATCGGCGACTTGCACGGCAATCTCACCTACAACAAAGCCGGCCGGAACTTTAACCCGCTGATGTGCATGGCGGCTGCAAAGACGATCGCACAGGTCTCGAAGATCGTGCCTGCGGGCGGGATCGATCCCGAACATGTCGTCACACCCGGCATCTTCGTCGACCGTCTCGTCGAGATATCCAATCCGCAGCAGGAAGAAGAGCTCGTTCGAGCCGGAGTGGCTTACCTATGACCGGCGATACCCGACCCGCGACGACTCGCGAAGACATCAAGCTTTCCAATGCTCAGATCGCCTGGCGTGCCGCTCAGGATATTGCCGACGGGGCCTATGTGAACCTCGGCATCGGCTTTCCCGAAATGGTGGCCCGCTACCAGCCGCCCGGTCGGCAGGCGATCTTCCATACCGAGAACGGTATCTTGAACTTCGGTGAAGCGCCACCTGTCGGCGAAGAAGACTGGGATCTGATCAATGCCGGCAAGAGGCCGGTGACGCTGAAGCTTGGTGCGTCCTTCTTCCACCACGCCGACAGTTTTGCCATGGTGCGCGGCGGCCATCTCGACGTCGCCATCCTCGGTGCCTATCAGGTTGCCCAGAACGGCGATCTGGCCAACTGGCGCGTCGGCAGCAAGGGCGTGCCGGCCGTCGGCGGCGCAATGGATCTCGTCCATGGGGCGAGACAGGTCTTCGTGATTACAGAACACGTCACCAAGAACGGCGAGCCGAAGCTCGTCGAAAGATGCACTTTCCCGCTGACCGGCGTCGGCTGCATCACGCGCGTTTATACGAGCCACGCCATCGTCGACATTGTGAAGGGACATTTCGTGCTGCGTGAGAAGCTGGCGGCGATCTCGATCGAGGAACTGCAGGCCATGACCGGCGCGCCGCTCCACGTCGAGGGGCCAATTGCCGACCTTGTCGTGCCGGAACTTTGAGGAAGAGACCATGAGCGACGCCTATATCTGCGACTATATCCGCACGCCGATCGGCCGTTTCGGCGGCTCTCTGTCATCAGTGCGCGCGGACGATCTCGGGGCTGTGCCTCTCAAAGCACTAATGCAGCGTAACCCATCGATCGACTGGGAGGCCGCCGACGACGTCATTTTCGGCTGCGCGAACCAGGCCGGCGAGGACAATCGTAACGTGGCGCGGATGTCGCTGCTACTTGCGGGCCTTCCGATTGCAGTCCCGGGGACGACGATCAACCGGCTCTGCGGCTCGGGCATGGATGCCGTCATCGCCGCGGCGCGCGCCATTCGCGCCGGCGAGGCGGAACTGATGATTGCAGGCGGCGTGGAGAGCATGTCGCGCGCACCATTCGTGATGCCGAAGGCGGACACGGCCTTTTCACGCAATGCCGAAATCTACGACACGACGATCGGCTGGCGCTTTATCAACCCGCTAATGAAGAATCAGTATGGCGTCGATTCCATGCCGGAAACGGGCGAGAACGTCGCCGAGGATTACAATGTCAGCCGCGAGGATCAGGATACCTTCGCACTGCGTTCGCAGGCTAAGGCCGCCGCCGCTCAGGCAAACGGCCGGCTGGCGAAGGAGATCACGACAGTCGTGATCCCACAGCGCAAGGGCGCCCCCATGGTCATCGAGAAGGATGAACATCCGCGCGCAACGACGATGGAGGCCCTAAGAAAGCTTGGCACGCCATTCAAGAAGGAAGGCGGCACAGTCACGGCGGGCAATGCATCTGGCGTCAACGACGGCGCCGCGGCATTGGTCTTGGCCTCCGAAGCAGCGGCGCGGAAGCATGGCCTGAGGCCGATCGCGCGTATCCTGGGCGGTGCTGCCGCCGCCGTGCCGCCGCGGGTCATGGGGATCGGACCGGTTCCGGCATCGCGCAAGCTGATGGCGCGACTCGGCATGACGGAGGATCAGTTCGATGTCATCGAGCTGAACGAAGCCTTTGCTTCGCAGGGGCTGGCCGTGCTGCGCGAACTTGGGATTGTCGATGACGATCCCCGCGTCAACCGCAATGGGGGCGCCATCGCGCTCGGCCATCCGCTTGGCATGTCGGGGGCGCGCATTGCCGGAACGGCTGCGCTGGAGCTTGTCGAATCGGGCGGGCGCTATTCGCTCTCGACGATGTGCATCGGCGTCGGCCAAGGGATTGCGATAGCTCTCGAAAGAGTTTGACGGCGCACAGCGGTTCTCGCTTTCGTGCGTTGTCCATCCGCAATTTCGCCTGCTAAGACGCTCGTCAAATCCATTTCACTATCTATTTCATGTCTTTTCGGGAGGCTTCTGCTGCCATGGCTAATCTTGCTCAATCACTCGCGTCCATAAAAATACCTGACCTGAACGGCAAAGCGGTGCTGATCACCGGTGCATCGACCGGTATCGGTGCGGCTCTTGCCCGGGCGTTCGCGGCGCAGGGCATGAAGGTTGGCATCCACTACAATGCAAGCCGCGAGCCGGCCGAAAAGCTTGCCGAGGAGATCAGAGCGACTGGTACCGTTGTGCATCTGGTGCAGGGCGACGTTTCAAAGGAAGGCGAGACCGAACGCGTTGTAGGGGAGACCGCTAAGACCTTCGGACATCTCGATGGCCTCATCAACAATGCTGGCGGCATGCTTGGCCGTAAGCCGACTGCGGAATATACCGACGAGCATTATGCCAAGGTAATGGATCTGAATGCCCGTTCTGTTCTTGCCGCAACGCGCGCCGCGCATCCCTGGCTTAAGAAGCAGGGCGGCTTCATCATCAATACCACCTCGATCGCTGCACGAAATGGCGGCGGCAACGGTGCGATTCTTTATGCGGCCTCCAAAGGCTTCGTCTCGACGATCACGCGGGGGCATGCCAAGGAGTTCGTCGGCGACCGCATCCGCGTCAACGCCGTCGCACCGGGCGTCATCGCAACGCCGTTCCACGAGCGCTATACCAACGACGAACAGATGGAGATGCAGCGCAAAACCATTCCGATGGGCTTTGTCGGTACATCGGAAGACTGCGTCGGTGCTTATCTGTTCCTCGCGTCGCCGACGCTCTCAGGCTACATCACCGGCCAGATCATCGAGGTGAATGGCGGCCAGCTCATGCCGTAGCGCCCTTGGCGCCGACGCAGGGAACTTTCGCACTGCGGTAACGTTTCCCGCTTGGCGATCCACCGAGCGGAGTGATTATGAGTTTTTCTTTTTCCGAACTCGACTTCATGAAGCCGGAACTGGGCGCCGAATATACCGGGACCGGGACTCATTTTGCTGTCTATTCCGCTCACGCCGAGCAGATCGATCTTTGTCTCTTTTCCGACGACGGCAAAAAGGAAACGGCACGCATGCCGTTGCCCAAGCGCGAGGGCGATATCTGGTCGGGCTATATCGCCGGTGTGAAGCCGGGCACCGTTTATGGCTATCGCGTAAGCGGACCCTATGATCCAGAAAACGGCCACCGTTTCAATCCCAACAAGCTTCTGCTTGATCCCTACGCCAAGCAGGTGATTGGCGATCTCAAATGGAACGATGCGCTCTACGGTTATACGATCGGAAAGGACGATCTCTCCTTCGACGAGCGCGACAGCGCGCCCTTCATGGTGAAGGGCGTGGTGCAGGATCCCGATTTCGACTGGGACGGTGATGAGGCAATCCGGCGCCCGTGGACGGAAACGGTCATCTATGAAACGCATGTGCGCGGTATGACGATGACGCATCCGAAGGTACCGGACAGATTGCGCGGTACCTTTCTTGGCATGTGCAGCGACCCGATCATCGATCATCTGACGAAACTCGGTGTCTCGGCCGTCGAATTGCTGCCGATCCAGTTTTTTCCGAACGACCGCTATCTGGAAGAGAAGCATCTCACCAATTACTGGGGCTACCAGACGCTCGGCTTCTTCGCGCCGCAGTCGCGCTACATGTCGAGCGACAAGATCACCGAGTTCAAGACGATGGTGAGAAAGTTCCATGCCTCCGGCATCGAAGTGATCATGGACGTGGTCTATAACCACACGGCCGAAGGCAGCGAGAAAGGTCCGACGCTTTCCTTTCGCGGCCTCGACAATGCAAGCTACTATATTCTCTCGCCTGACGATCCCCGCCACACCTTCGATACGACAGGTACCGGCAACACGCTGAACGTTGCCAATCCCATGGTGATGCGCATGGTGCTCGACAGCTTGCGCTATTGGGTTGGCGCCATGCACATCGACGGTTTCCGCTTCGATCTGGCGAGCACTCTCGGCCGGCAGGATATGGAATTCGACCGGCAGGGCATCTTTTTCAGCGCGATTCGGCAAGATCCGATGCTTGCCGGCGTGAAGCTGATCGCCGAGCCTTGGGATGTCGGCGAAGGCGGCTATCAGGTCGGCGGATTTCCCCACCCCTTTCGCGAATGGAACGACAAATTCCGCGATGACGTTCGACGTTTCTGGAAAGGCGACGGTGGCCAGGTGTCGGAGATGGCAGAGCGCGTTACCGGCTCGGCGTTGCAGTTCAATCATTCGGACCGTGGCTCGACATCGTCCATCAATCTGCTTTCGGCTCATGACGGCTTCACTCTGATGGATACGGTCTCCTTCAACGGCAAGCATAATGAGGCCAACGGCGAGGACAACCGCGACGGCCATTCCGACAATCATTCGGACAATATGGGTGTGGAGGGCGCGACCGACGACGCCGATATCTCTAACGCGCGCCGCAGGCGGCGGCGCAACATGATGGCAACGCTGCTGCTCAGCCAGGGCGTGCCGATGATCCTTGCAGGTGATGAGGTCGGCAACAGCCAGGGCGGTAACAACAATGCCTATTGCCAGGACAACGAAATCGGTTGGATCGACTGGAGCGGGCTTGACGATCCATTTCTGACCTTCTGTCAGAAGATGATTGCTTTCCGTAAGGCGCAGCCGGAGCTTCGGCAGGAGCGCTTCCTGACGGGTGAAACCGCAGAGGACGGACGGATCGAAATCGCCTGGTACAAACCGGATGGCGACTTCATGGACGATGGTGCCTGGAACGACAACGACTTGCGGGTCCTGAGCGTTTACGTGTCACGCAGTGTCCTCGCATCGGATGCGGAAAAGATGGATGGTCTTTTCATGGTGTTCAATGCTGGCGGTGATTGCGAAGTCACGCTTCCGGGAGTGAACGGCATCAAGACGTGGGAGCGGGTGGTCGACACTGGTGCCGACGATCCCTTCACGGTATTCGATCCGGAAAGCCCGGGGATGGTCTACCGTGAAAGCATTGCCGTCTTTGCGCCGAAGGGTGCCTCGGTGCCGCCGAAGAATGCCACAAAGACTGAGCGTCAGCGTTGGTTTCACTTCGGTCGGCGGAACAGTTAGCAATCGAACAAAGCGATGAGTGCTGAAGCCCTAAGTGACATTGGCCTGGTTTATGTGAGCGACACCGAACCCGGTATTAGCAGGCAGAGAAAGGGCCGAGGCTTCTGTTATCGGCTACCGGACGGCTCGCTGGTTTGCGAGCCGCAGCAGAAGCACCGTATCGCCGCACTCGGGCTGCCTCCCGCATACGAAAACGTCTGGATATGTCTGAAGGAAAACGGCCATTTGCAGGCGACCGGATTTGATGCACGGGGCCGAAAGCAATATCGCTATCACAAGGATTGGCAGTCCTTCCGCAGCACCGCAAAATTCGATCAGCTGATCGCTTTTGGCCACGCCTTGCCTAGGATACGGCGGCAGGTGCAGCGCGATCTTGAGGTTGGTGCGGACAATGTCCGCGGTGTCCTCGCGGCGTTGACGACATTGCTCGATGAGGCACATCTTCGCGTCGGCAGCCAAGCCTATCTTAAGGAAAACGGCACTTATGGTGCAACGACGCTGTTGAAGCGGCACATCACGCTGACGGAGGGCCGAATCGAACTGAAATTTCGTTCCAAGGGCGGAAAGCGTGTCCGGCGCAGTCTCAGGCATCCCAGATTGCAAAGGATGCTGGAAGAAATCGCCGACCTCCCCGGTCGCCAGCTTTTTATTTGGAAGGACGAGACGGGTACGTTGAAACCGATCGACTCCGGGCGTCTGAATAGCTACCTGGCAGAAATTTCAGGTATTGCGATCACCGCCAAGACCTTTCGGACGTGGGCAGGCTCGCTCGCCGCCTTCGCCGTTGCGCGCAATGCGCTCGAAAGGGGCAAGCGGCCGACGGTGAAGGACATGGCGGAGGCTTCAGCCGCCGTCTTGCACAACACGGCGGCCATCTCGCGCTCAAGTTACATTCACCCTTCCATCATCGCGCTCGCCGACAAGGACTATTCCGGAGGCGAGGGGATTCAGCGTTCCGCTAAGCCATTGTGGGGGCTACGGGCGGCGGAGAACCGACTGCTCGATTTCCTGTCTCGCGATCGGCAGTCGGCGGAGACGCCTGTTCGCAAAGCCTCATAAAAAAGAGCCCGCGCAGGGGTGCGCGGGCTCAGCGAACAGGAGGTCCTATCAAGCGGCTCGCTTCTCGTGGCGGCCTTCCTCGATCTCTTCGACGATCTTTGCTACGAATGCGTCCAGATCGTCCGGTGAACGGGAGGTGATGATGCCTTGGTCGGTCACGACCTTTTCATCTTTCCAGGTGGCGCCGGCGTTCTTCACGTCGGTCTTGATCGACCAGTAGGAGGTTGCCTGCCGGCCTCGCAACGCATCGGCTTCGATAAGCAGCCACGGTGGATGGCATATGGCGGCGACGACCTTACCGGATTTTACGAATTCGCGGACGACGCGCATTGCATTCTCGTCGGCGCGCAGCTTGTCGGGGTTAATCTGGCCTCCTGGCAGGACGAGGGCATCGAAATCGGCAACCTTTACCTCCTTTGCCAGAAGGTCGACACTGATGCTATCGCCCCAGTCGCCTTTGCTCCAGCTTTTGATGCTGCCCTCCCTGATAGAGGCAATCTTGACAGTTGCGCCACGCCTTTTCAGCTCCTCCTGCGGTACCCGTAATTCGGAGCGCTCGTAACCGTCAGTTGCAAGAACAAGAATTTTTGCAGAACTGATGGAAGGCATGGACGTGTCCTTTCCTGCTTCTGTTGAATTCGAGATGCATATGCACAACTACCCGAAGCGCGGTTGGTTCCCCAGATTTTCGGGACCCCTGGCGGCAATGGCGACTATCGTTCAGTGGACGAGGAGGCGCACATATGAAACCCGAAGCAATCCGGCTTGAACCCGGCAATGTCATTCCGAACAATCCGGCATTTCCCTTGCTGCTTTATCGCGGCGTGCTGAATGGTGACGACCGGGCAGCCGGCTTTGAAGCGTTGTTTGGACGAAACGGCTGGGGCAATATGTGGCGAAATGGCGTCTATCCGTTCCATCATTATCATTCGAAAACCCATGAGGCGCTGGGCTTTGCAATCGGTTCGGCGACGTTGATGCTCGGGGGGCCGACGGGCCTCAAGGTCGAGGTCCATGCCGGCGATGCGGCGGTATTGCCTGCTGGAACCGGCCATTGCCGGATTTCGGCAAGCAGTGATTTCCTGGTGGTCGGTGCCTATCCGGCTGGAGCCGATTATGACCTCTGCCGTGACGAGCCAACGCCGGAACAAATGAAACGGATTCAAAACCTCGCCGCGCCAATCACCGATCCCGTTACCGGCGGAAGCGGCGGGCTTATTGCGCTGTGGCGCTGAAATGCCGGTGGCCGCTCGCCGGGATTGAATTGGAGGCGGAAGGGCGGAATGTGTGGGGCTGGGCAGTGGCTTGATTAACATGGCCGCGAGCATCATTTGATTGCGATTAACCTATAGCTGACAGCTTCTTGCTCTTTTGTAGACGCTGCCGGTCATCAACGTGACGCATCCTGCGTCCGAGGAGTTTCTCAATGGGCATCATTGATCGCGACATCCAGCCGTCTTCGGACACCGGATTGCTGGATGCCTATTCTTTAGCAGTGTCTTCGTCGGTCGATCGTGTCGGCCCTGCGGTCGGTCGGATCGAAAGAGCCGGTGGGCGTGCCGCTCATGGATCGGGCTTTGCAATCTCGCCGGATGGCCTTGTCGTCACCAACAATCATGTCGTGGATGACGCCAAGAATATCCGGATCACCACGCCGGAAGGAGCGGTCGTCGAGGGCAGGGTGCTAGGACGCGATGCTGATACCGACCTCGCTTTGATCCGCGCGAACGACTGGACGGGTGCTTGGGCGAAACTGGGGGACTCAAAAAGCCTTAAGCGCGGCCATATCGCCATAGCAATCGGTAATCCTCTGGGCTTTGAATGGACGGTCACGGCAGGAATAGTATCCGCATTGGGTCGGTCGATGCGGGCGGCCAGTGGTCGTTTGATGGAGGACATCATCCAGACCGATGCCGCACTCAACCCAGGCAATTCCGGCGGTCCACTGGTGTCGTCTGCGGGTGAGGTGATCGGCGTTAACACCGCGATCATCCAAGGCGCGCAAAGCATCGCGTTCGCGGTCGCGTCCAATACGGCAAAGCATGTGGTCTCCGAGCTTCTACGCTTCGGTCATGTTCGCAGAGCCTATGTCGGCATTGCTGCGGACACCGTCGAGCTCCATCGAAGGATAGCTTTGGAAGCGGGCATCGTGCAAAAGACGGCCGTCCGACTTCGCCGCGTCGAGCCGGGCGGCCCAGCCGAGAAGGCGGGGCTGCAGGAGGGCGATTATCTCCTGTCAATCGACCGCCATCCGGTTTCGGGCGTCGACGACGTCGTGAGATTGATGGACGGAGAAAGGATCGACACGGACAGCGATTTCCTGATCTTCTCGGTGGCAGGCCGGATAGAAAATCGTACGGTCAGGCCGCATCGCAGGCATTCATAGCGCCACAAAGCCGTGAGTCATGTCATTGAGACAGCCCGGACATCAGTTCCGGCTCACGCCCTATTGCAGTTGGGGAAAGCCGGCGGTGAAGCGGCGCCAGCCTGTCACTGGTATCAATTCTCGACGATAATGCCGCCCGAATAGCCAGCAATGAAGGGACGGAAGGGGTAGCGCTGCCAAGGGAGCCCTAGTTCCGGCACGACGCAGTACACTAGAGGGAAGGCATAAGCAGCAGTCAGCGTAACCGAGCGGCTCCTCCATTACCGTCAATCGAACGCGCGGGATAAAGATGAGCGGGAAGCACCGCAAGGGTCGTCACAAACTGGCGGTTTGCCTCGATCCGCACCTGCTTCCAGACGGCGAGATAGTCAAGCATGTTACCGCAACGGCCATCAGAACGAGGCTCTTTGCCGGATCATGGTGGCGCCAAAAGGTCGCGAGGTGAAAGACTCGGTAGATCGTGAAGGTCTGACGCGGACCGAAGTCAAAGACCAGCGGCAGTGAAAAGCGCTTGTGCCGCGCCAATCTTTGGAGCGAAATTGCCTGATCCTTCGAATATGTTGACAATCATAGTCATGTTATCTAACACCCCTCAAACCAACGGCATCTTGCACCTGTCGAGGCAGGCGGAGTGTTTGATTGGTCCGCGCATGAGAGGGGCTGTGTATGGAACTGCGTGTAGGACTGCTGACTGTTTTGCTGGCGACGGTAAGTCGCGCCGCACTGGCGCAAGATGCCACGGCGCTGGAGCGCATCGAGATCAAGGCGGGGTCTTCGACATCGACGATGGGCACCGCTCCGGACGGATATCCGGGCGGACAGGTGGCGCGCGGCGGTCGCATTGGATTGGTCGGCAACCGAGACTTCATCGATACGCCGTTCAACATTACCAGCTACACAGCGCAGACGATCGAAACTCAGGGCGCTCAGACGGTAGCCGATGTCGTGGCCAATGATCCATCGGTGAGAAGCACCCATGCGTCCGGCGGTATGCTCGATTCCTTCTATGTCAGGGGATTCCCGCTCAACGAGGGGAACTTCGGCGAAGTCGCCTTCGACGGCGTATTCGGTGTCGCTCCGACCTACCGCCTGTTCACGGACTATGCAGAGCGCGTGGAGGTTCTTAAGGGGCCGACGGCGCTTCTTTACGGCATATCGCCGAACAGCAGTGTCGGCGGCACCATCAACATTGTGCCGAAGCGCGCTTCAGACGTCGACTTGACGCGGGTGACGACCGATTATGCTTCGGATCTTTACGGCGGCAGCCATCTGGACCTGAGCCGCCGTTTCGGCGAGGAACGCCAGTTTGGTGCGCGCTTCAACGGCAGTTTTCATGGTGGCGATACGCCGATCGACAATCAGTCGCGCGACATTGCGGTGGGCGCTCTCGCTCTCGACTACGAGGGCGAAGATCTAAGGGCGACGCTCGACTTCATTGGCCAGCGCGAAGACTTCGACGCTCCGCTGCGCCCGTTCTTTCCGATGGCCGGCATAGAAATTCCAGACGCGCCAGATGGCCGGTCAAATGTTCAGGAACCTTGGGAGTGGTCGAAGAGCAAGGACCTGTCCTGGCTGGGGCGCATCGAATATGATCTCAGTGACACCGTGACAGTGTTCGGTGCCGTTGGCGGCGGCAATTCGCGCGTCGAGCGTCTTTTCGGCACGCCAACCATTCTGAACTCCGCCGGCGACGTCAGCATTACGCCGCAGAATTTCATTTTCGATGTCGACCGGCTCACGGCCGAGACAG
>NZ_JABEPH010000122.1:0-15143 GCF_013004495.1 Rhizobium sp. SEMIA 4085 | reverse complement strand
GTCCAAGCAAACCGGCGATTGCCAGCGCGGCTGCCGAAAAGAGGATTGCTCTCCTGGCCATCGAACGTCGAAAGCGACGGTCGCAGTTGCTTGTGATAGCCACGAAGGGCACCAGGATCTTGATCGGACCAAGCATCAGAAAAAGCATGAAGAACATTTTCCGCGCGCCGAACTCCACCTCCGGCGTTCCGGCTCCAACCGGCGACTGCGCAAAGGACTGCATTGGAAAGCAGACCGGCAGGATCATCGCCAGGGGGAGGATTAGGAGAACCGATCGACCGGCGCGCCGCTCCCGGGGTTTTTCATGAGGGATCGATTGGCGCAAACTAATAAGGCCGAGCGCGTAAGATAGGGCGGCCCCGGGGGATATGTCCCGCAGCCACGTCAACGATGACCAGTCTCCAGCCAAAAGAGCGCCTTTCTATTGCTTGGAGCCGAAAGCCGGATTTCGAGGTGAACGACATAGCCGGCGATGCGCTGAATGAGCTTCCAAACTGTGCGGTTCACCGCAACCGCGACACGTTCGATCCCTCGAAATCGGGCGCCTTTCACCTGAAGCCCCAACCTTTGCGTTGAAACGAGGGCGGCAGCCGGCTCTGTCGCGCGAGACGATACACATCCGGCCTAGAGCCATCCCCCCGAAAAACCTGCTCGGCGCAATCCCGTCACGATGGGCTTGCATCGGCGCATGATGTTCCACAGCAAACCGGTCCGGTAGTTTTCGATCATCAGCACCACCGGCCCTTGGTCGATGCCAAAGTGATAGGGACTTACCCACGATCCGGTCGGACTGGCTTCCATGGAATAGGTCTGGTTGAACGACGGTTTGAAACCGTAAAGCCGGGTCATGCCGAGGTTCATCCGCGCAAAATTGCGCACTGTCGGCACGACAATCTCCGGCGCGAACGGGAGCGAGGCGACAACGACCCATGGCGCGACAGTCCCATCGTCAGGCCCGAAGGGCGCCCCACGGGCAATGTAGTCGAAGAACTCCCGGTCCACCCCATCGATCGCCCGCTTACCCCAACCGGGTCCGTCGCACGCGGTGAACCCCCAGCAATGCTTGCCATACCCAGCAAGGTTCATCGGATTGCGGATTGCGTATTCTTGCTGGACATATGTCGCGTGCCGGCTGTTATCGAAATAGTCGGTGTCGTGCTGGCGCATGAACGCGTCGCGAATGCCTCGAAAGTCGATCCACATGTGCGACAGTTGGTGGGTAAACAGCGGCCCCGAATACAGCAGCTCGCGACCATAGATATTTCTCCATTCGTAAGTCTCGGTGTAGGCGGCATAGGATTCGGGCGGCAACGGGTGAGTTGGGGATCCCAAACCAATGATGTAGAGCAGCAGGCCTTCATCATAGCCACGCCACCGGTGGGGGATGAAGCCACTTTCCGGACGCCAGCCATGCGTTAAAGTTGCACCGCCATCGCGCGCCCAGTTCCAGTCTGCACGCTCGTAAAGCGCCATCGCGAGCTGGCGGATCTCCGCCTCGTCGGCCGTGTCGCCATCAAAATAAGTGGCAACGGTCAAGGCGCCCGCGAACAGGAAAGCCGAGTCGATCGTCGACAACTCGCATTGCCAAACCCGACGCCCCGTTTCGAGGTCCAGAAAATGATAAAAAAAGCCTTTGTAGCCGCATGAATCCGGCTCAGGTCCCTGCGGGCATGAGATCAGGTATCTCAACCGGCTACGGGTTATCTTTGCCGCAAATTGGCGGATGAGGACGCCGCGTTCGACAACCACGGGGATGGTCGCCAGCGCCATGCCGATCGCCGCGATGCTTGCCGGTGCGTTCGGTTCTGTCTTGTCGCGCACCAGGCCGTTGTCAGGGTTCGTGCATTGGAGATAGTATAACAGCGTCGTGAATTGCAGCCGACCGAGGTCCTGGTCCGTCGGCAGGCGGTCGAGGTCGGCGTCGGTGGAGAGCGTTTCGGGCATGACCGCTAACCAATGATAACGTCGATATCATGCGTGCGCGCGTCCTGCGCAAGCCGGACGCTTTCGTGCGCGACAGGCTCACCGTCCAGTGTGACGGAGTGCACGCCTCGGCCGATGCCCTTCGCGTTGTCGAAACGGATGCGGTAGGTCGCCGGTCCATATCGGTATATGATCTCATAGGCCGGCCAGCTTGCCGGAACGCATGGTTCGAACTGCAGAAACTGTCCTTGCCGGCGAAAGCCAAGGATCGCCTCGAGCGCCACACGATAAAACCAACTGGCCGATCCGGTGTACCACGTCCATCCACCGCGTCCCGTGTGCGGTGGCGCGCCATAGATATCGGCGGCGACCGCATATGGTTCGACCTTGTAGCGTTCGACTTGATCTCTCGTCGCCGCATGATAAATCGGATTAATCAGGTTCCAAAGCTTCAAGGCGAGATCGCCGTCGCCCTGCAAAGCTGTCGCCCAGATGACCCAGGTCGCCGCATGTGTGTATTGGCCGCCATTTTCACGGATGCCGGGGACATAGCCCTTGATGTAGCCGGGCTGCAGCACGCCTTCGTCGAAAGGCGGGTCGAAGAGTTTGATCAGCTTGTCCTCTTGGCGTACGAGCCGGTCGTGGACCGCACGCATTGCCTGCGAAGCGCGTTCAGCATCGGCCTGGCCTGAAATGACGGCCCAGGCTTGCGGGATAGCGTCGATCTGGCATTCGCTGTTCAGGGACGACCCAAGCGGCGTGCCATCGTCAAAATAGGCTCGGCGATACCAGCCACCGTCCCAGGCGTTGGCTTCAAGGGCAATGCGCAGGGCCTCGGTTCGTTCGCGGCACCAGGCGGCACGGCTTTCATCTCCGCGTGACGCTGATATCGTGGCAAATGAATTCAGGACCGTGAGGAAAAACCAGCCGTTCCACACGCTCTCCCCCTTGCCTTCGGCGCCGACCTTATTCATGCCGTCGTTCCAGTCACCCGTTCCCATAAGGGGAAGGCCGTGACTGCCCAAACGGTAGCCATGCTCCAGCGCACGAACGCAATGCTCGTAGACGGTGCCGGACTGCTCGCTGGTCGCTGGCTGGTTGAAGTCTTCCTCTTGGTCGTCTTTTAGCAAAGGTGACTTGATGAATGGCACCATCTCATCAAGGAGTTGAACGTCACCTGTCGTGGAAACGTAGTGGTGAACGACAAGGGGTAGGAAATACAAGTCGTCTGTTATCCGAGTGCGTACGCCGATGCCAGACGGTGGGTGCCACCAGTGCTGGACGTCCCCCTCCTCGAATTGGCGCGCCGTCGATCGCAGGATGTGTGAGCGGGCCTCGGTCGGCGCGCTGTAGACCAGTGCCATTACGTCCTGCAGTTGGTCCCTGAATCCATACGCGCCGCCAGACTGATAGTTGGACGTGCGCGCCCATACGCGGCATGCCAAGACCTGATACAACAACCAGCGGTTCATCATCAAGTTCAAGCCTGCATCCGGCGTCGAGACCTGAATCGCGTTCAGAATGTCATCCCACTGGCGGGAGACAGCCGACAGGCTCGCGGCTGCGCGCTTGAGGTCGGCATGCTCCTGGACGAGCCTACGGACCTCATCGAGGCCGGCAGCCTCTCCAAGGACGAAGACAACCTCTCTGCTTTCCCCGGGGGGCAGGGAGATATCCACCATCAGCGCAGCGCAGGGATCAAGAAGCGGACCAAAACGTTCCGCCAGATCTGTTCGCTCCAGGGCCGCCGGCTGAAACACGAAACCGTATTTGCCTAAAAACTCTCTGCGGTCGGCCGTGGCCGACCTTGCCGGCTGACTGGCGCCTGCAAACGCCAGCTTTCCGGCAAAGTCGCCGGCCCAGAGATTATTGGCTACGATCGCACCAGATCTGGCATCCCGCTCGCAGACGATCCGCGTTGCCGTCTCTTCGCGCTGCGTCCCCAGCACCCACTCGGCGAAATAGGTTGCGGTCACATGCCGAACTCGGGTGTCCCCGTTGCTAAGCCTGAGGCGTATGATTTTGACCGGATCGTTCGGCGCGACCGATACCGTCAGCTCTTGATTGAGATGACGACTATAACTTGCATACCGGCTGTAACCTTGGCCGTGACGAACAGTCACGACCGCACCGGGACCGAGCGGTAGGGGCGTCGGCGTCCAGACATCGCCGGTTTCCTCATCCCGCAAATAGAGGACCTCGCTCGGCGCGTCCGTAACCGGATCGTTCGACCACGGCGTCAGCCGGTTCATCTGGCTATTCTCTGACCAGGTGTAGCCAAGACCGGCTTCGGTTGTCAGACAACCAAAATCAGGGTTTGCGATCACATTGGTCCAAGGCGCGGGTGGCAAGGCGGGGGCTCGGGGTTTGACTGCATCCACGCGCACGACATACTCGCGCCCGTCGGGCGTGAAGCCCCCGAATTCGTTCCAGTGCTGTAAATCCTCGACCGGGTCAGGATGTGGGGCTGCAGATTGCCCGCTTACCCGAACGGCTAACGTCGGCGAAAGAGGTGACAGAGCGGGGGAGGGCAGGTTGAGCTGATCGGCAAGTGTGCCGCGGCTTCCCAGCAGGACAATGCGCGCTGCCGCGGCGATGGTCCCCACGTGATCGCTTTCGGTTTCGGGTTCGGAAAGGACAAAGATTCCGCCAGGTTTGCCGATCATTTCGGCTTGCGGGCCTGACTGTAGCTTTTCAGTCTGTCGCTTAGCGCTGGCTGCGCCACCGTCGTCGAGCAGCACCAGGTCGAATCTCAGGCCCCTGCGACCGGCGAAATCGTGGCCCATCGTCACTTGGCTAACGAAGGCATCATCCCTGTCGCCATTGGCTCGGACAAGCACGATCGGAAGGTCGCCGGAGATACCATGAGCCCACAGAGCGGTTCGATCCAATCGATCTCGCTCGGGCCCAGCCGCCTGCCGCAGGGTCGGGTTCGCAAATACGACATTCCCGGCCAGCCGATTGAACAGCGAGACATCGTCAGACTTCAGGGTCGAAGTGCGAAGCTCATTTTCGTATCTCTTTGAAGCTTCGGAGAACGCTCGCTCGACGGTGTCGAACTTGGCATATCTTTCGGCGATGAGCTGCACGGCTGCCTGATCATCGGCAGCGCCTGTGACGAAGGCGACGCGCGCGTCGGCGCCGGGCGCCAGACGAACCGTCCGCCGCAGACAGAAAATCGGGTCGAGGACAGGGCCAGTCGTTCCGGAGAGCGATCCACCCGCGTCGAATGCGACGGGGTTGGCTGTTGTCCGGCCCCGACCAAGAAATCTCAGCCGATCGGTTTCATATTGGACCGCTTGCGAAGGCGGCAGGTTTGATGAAGAAACGTGAACGGCCCAGATGGCTTTCTCCCCGGCAGCACGTGGCCTTCGACGCGCAAATAGGGCGCCTGTCGCCTCGTCATATCGTGTTTCGACAAAAAGCTTGGCAAAGCCCGGATGCGACATGTCCGCGCGACGATAGTTCAGGCAGACTTCGGCATAGCTTGTCAGTTCGAGGGTTCGCTCCCGTGTGCCATGGTTCGAGACTGTGAGCATACGCACTTCCGCGTCCAGATCGGGTGCGACACAGATTTTTGTGAGGATTTCCATGTCGCCGGCATGGCAGCGGAATTCGGCCCTGTCTCCGTGAAAGGCGTGCGCATAGACATTCGCGGGCCGAAATAATGGCTGCTTTCCGATGGACCAGAGGTCGTTGTCGCTTAGATCCCGAACGTAACAAAATTGGCCCCAGCAATCACGGGTGGTGTCCTCGCGCCACCGGGTGATGTCGAGGCCTTGCCATGTTCCGTAACCGGCCCCGGCGGCTGTGACCAGGACGCTATACCGATCGTTGGAAAGCAACGCGACCGCGGAGCTCGGATTCGCCAGCTCCGCGACGCTATCATGTCTCGCCGCCGCCTCAGGCGTGCTGTGGCCGTGAATTGATTTTACCATCAACGTTTTTCCCACTCAGAAGGACGACACCCGCCTCGAAAGACCATCACCAACTGCTGGCAGCTTTCCCGCACACTACTCATAGACTTGTCCATTCCAGACCCTCACTGCGGGTATCTCGTGGTAGTAGGTGAGGACGCTCAACGTGCCGGTATTCAGGAGAAAATGCTGTCCGGCACGCGGTGGCAGGCCAATCCATCGCGCTGCAAGCACGCGCAGCACGTGCCCGTGCGCGAACAACGCAACGTCGCCGTCTGCAGCCCGTGTGCGCGCCACGACTCGATCCACTCGAGCACCAATTTGCCTCGGCGTCTCGCCTCCGGGGCATCCATCACGGAAAATCAACCAACCCGGTCTTTTCGCCTGAATTTGCTGGGGCATCAGGCCCTCATATTCGCCGTAGTTCCACTCCATCAAGCCTGGATCGATGATGGCCTCGGCGCCGAAGCCTACCAAGTCACACGTCTCCCGTGCCCGCTGCAGCGGACTCACAAGAACGAGCGCGAATGTTTGCCGAGCCAACACCGGCCGCATCCGTTCCGCTTGTTGTCGTCCGTTGTCGGTCAAGGGGACTTCTGTCATGCCGGTGTGTTGCCCGCTCAAGCTCCACTCGGTCTCCCCATGCCTGATCACGAATACTTTCACGTCCAGCCCTCCTGGCTTAGACGTTGTCTGCCTCTGTCGATCGCAGCTCTCCCAAGGCAGCCGACTGTCCCCACGTCCAGCCCGAGGTTCCGGGCACGTCGTCGCCATATTTTTCGATGTGCTGCCGGTGTTCGATCAGCTTCTCGTGAATTGCCTGTTTGAAATAGGCAGCGCGAGCGCCCAGTTGCGGCAACCGGTCGATGACGTCCTCCACCAGATGGAAGCGATCCATCTCATTCAGCACCACCATGTCGAACGGCGTCGTCGTCGTGCCTTCTTCCTTGTAGCCGCGGACGTGCAGATTGCCATGGTTGGTGCGGCGGTAAGTGAGCCGGTGGATGAGCCACGGATAGCCGTGGAAGGCGAAGATGATCGGCTTGTTCTTGGTGAACAGAGCATCAAAATCGCGATCCGGCAGCCCGTGCGGATGCTCTTCCGGCGGCTGCAGCTTCATCAGGTTCACCACATTGATGACGCGGACCTTCAGCTCCGGCAGGTGCTTCCGGATCAGATCGACTGCTGCGAGTGTCTCGAGCGTCGGGACGTCGCCGCAACATGCCATTACGACGTCAGGCTCGGTGCCCTTGTCGTTGCTTGCCCATTCCCAAATGCCAAGGCCTTCACTGCAATGCTTGATGGCCTGATCCATTGTCAGCCACTGCGGGGCAGGCTGCTTGCCGGCGACGACGACGTTGACATAGTTGCGGCTGCGCAGGCAATGGTCCGTTACAGAAAGCAAGGTGTTCGCATCCGGGGGCAGATACACGCGGACGACATCCGCCTTCTTATTGACCACATGATCGATGAACCCCGGGTCCTGATGGCTGAAGCCATTGTGGTCCTGCCGCCAGACGTGGGAACTCAGGAAGTAGTTGAGCGAGGCGATCGACCGCCGCCACGGGATCTCGTGGCAGACCTTCAGCCATTTGGCGTGCTGGTTGAACATCGAGTCGATGATGTGGATGAAGGCTTCATAGCAAGAAAAGAAGCCATGCCGGCCGGTTAGCAGGTAGGCTTCCAGCCAGCCCTGGCATTGATGCTCGCTGAGCACCTCCATCACCCGTCCGTCCGGCGCTAGATGATCGTCCTCCGGATAGATATCCGCCATGTAGCAGCGGTTGGTGACTTCCAGCACATCCTGCCAGCGATTCGAGTTGTTTTCGTCAGGGCTGAACAGGCGGAAGTTGTTGTTCTCCATGTTCATCTTCATGATATCGCGGAGAAACGCCCCCATCATCCGCGCCGATTCGGCGATGGTTGCCCCAGGGCTCGGCACGGAGACCGCGTAGTCCTGGAAGTCGGGCATCTTCAGGTCCCGCAGCAGCAAGCCGCCGTTGGCATGCGGATTGTCGCTCATTCTACGATGCCCTGCGGGGGCAAGCGCTGCCAGCTCCGGTTTGAACCGGCCTCCGTCGTCAAACAGTTCCTCGGGGCGGTAGCTCTTCATCCATGCTTCGAGAATGCGGAGGTGTTCCGGCTTGTCCATGTCGCCCATCGGCACCTGGTGCGACCGCCAATAGCCCTCCGACTTCTTGCCGTCTATCTCAGGCGGGCAGGTCCAGCCCTTGGGCGTGCGGAAAACGATCATCGGCCACATCGGACGTTTCACGTTGCCCCTGTCGCGGGCATCCGCCCAGATTTCCTGGATATCAGCCATTGCGGTGTCAAGTGCGCCCGCCAGTTGCTGGTGCACGCTCGCGGGGTCATCACCCTCGACGAAATACGGCGTGTAGCCCATGCCTTCGAAAAATTTCCTCAGCTCGTCGCGAGGAATGCGGGCAAGGAAGCACGGATTGGCGATCTTGTAGCCGTTTAGGTGCAGGATAGGAAGCACACAACCATCGCGAGCAGGATTCAAGAACTTGTTGCTTTGCCAGCCTGTTGCAAGCGGCCCCGTCTCGGCTTCTCCGTCGCCGACAATGCAGGCGACAATCAGATCCGGATTGTCGAATGCCGCTCCGTAGGCGTGGCTGAGGGCATAGCCCAGTTCGCCGCCCTCGTGAATGCTGCCGGGTGTTTCCGGAGCAACGTGACTCGGGATGCCGCCCGGGAAGCTGAACTGTTTGAACAGCCTTCTCATGCCTTCCGTGTCTTGGCCAATGTTGGGGTAGACTTCGCTGTAGGTGCCTTCGAGATAGGCGTGCGCGACCAGCGACGGTCCGCCATGTCCCGGCCCAATAACGTAAATCATGTCAAGATCATCGCGTTTGATAACGCGATTGAGGTGAACGTAGAGCATGTTCAAACCTGGCGACGTGCCCCAGTGACCAAGCAGCCGTGGCTTTATGTGCTCGCGCCTTAGCGGTTCTTTCAGCAGTGGATTGTCGAGAAGATAGATCTGGCCAACGGAGAGGTAGTTCGATGCCCGCCAATAGGCGTCCATTGACTGCAATTCTTCCGTCGAAAGCGGGGCGCCCGTTGACATGTTCTCGTTTACAGCGACCTTTGCATCTCGTGCCGTCTTGAGCGAAACCATGGGTACCTCCTCCTCTGAGCCCAGATTGCTACGGTAAGATCTTCCAAGGTGAGAAATCGTCGAACTTTTAACTGCTAGCGACTGGGGCGAACGCCCCGGCATGGGACGCTGGCGGCGAGGGCACAATTCGTAGCGCGGTCGTTATCGACCGAATATTTGCCACAGCAGCGTGTTTGGACATCAGCCTGAAACGCTGGCACGCCCGTGATTACCGCCCAGCCTCTATTTCCTATCCCGCTCGGCTATCCAAAACAGCTTCGTCCCAGTTTGCAAATATTCAAGCATTCTAATACTCGCACGAAACGCATCCGAAGCACAGCTAAAATCGAAGGTACGTGAGGTTTAATCCGAAGGCGTGATCGCAGATCCTTTCGGATCTTCGGAGAAGTGCTCAACCACTCCTCTCACACCGCGAACACTTTCGGCAGCAACGCGCGCCGCCTTCTTGCACTCTGCCGTGTCAACGTTTCCCCATAGGTGAGCCACACCGTCGGTTACGGCTACGGTCACGTCTTTTCCGAGAAGACCCGTATTTTCGCTGAGCCGTATCGCAATGCTGCGACGGACGGCTTCGTCACCTCGCGCGGTTTCGTCTAGGTCGGCTGTAACAATCACTTTCAGAAGATCTGCACGACTAATGATGCCGACCAGCACGCCTTCTCTCATAACGGGAATGCGCTTGATGCCATGCTTCTGCATCAACCCGGACACCCGCCCAAGCGGCGCGTCCTCTTCCACGACAACTGGCGCGCGGCTCATGACGTCTGCAACCCGCCACGCGTTACTCTTAACGTAAGCCGTGGCTTGCTCCTCGGCGGTAAGTGCCGACGTTCCGAGCTCGGCAATGGCTCCCCGCCCTAATTCCGCTCTGCGCAGCAGATCACCCTCACTGATGATCCCGACGAGGCAACCCGCATCGTCGATGACCGGAACACCGCTAATGCAATTGGCAAGCATGACCTCGGCGGCTCGCCTGACACTGTTATCCGGTGATACCCCGACAACCTTCGTGATCATCACATCTTTTACTAGCATCTCCGCACGACCTCCCCCTGAGGACACCGAGGATCCAACAACATAAACCTGGTGCGGGAGTTCGACAACCAATTTACCGGCTTTTGTTGCGGCTGTGCCTCAGGTCCGGTTCACCGTACACGTCCACTCCATCCTCACTGCATTCAAAGACCGCGTTGCGGCAATCGCGCAGGGCGGGTCGGTTTCCGCATTGCTGATGACGGTGATCGAACCTTCGGAAAGCATCTGCATGATCTTGTGCAGTTGCCTGAGGCCAGCGTCGTGTCGATTCGAACTGCGAAGGCCGGATGCAAGCGACACTGCGTACACACATGGCTTTCATGATGGCACTCACGGGTCACCGCGGCAATGAGGTGGCATCGGTGTGGCCGTCACGCAGGAACTCGTCATCCACCTGTCCGACATCGTGCTCAGGCGCAGCACGCGTGCGATCGAGGGAACGCTGACGATGGAAGGCTTGCGCGAGAGGTCAGCGGGATTGCCGCAGCGGGGCTCGGATGGACGGAACATGAAATAGAGGGCAGGGCAGCGGACGCTCCGGCGTCCGCTGCAGTTTCGCTATCAAGAAAAAGTCGGGTCTAGCGCGCCGGAGTTGTAACGTTTTGCCATTTCCGAAAGCGGAAGCGGCCGGATTTGCGAAGCCTTGCCCGCCGTTCCGAACTGTTCGAACCGCTCCTTGCAGAGCTTCGTCAGCGCCACCATGGCCGGTTTCAGATATTTGCGTGGATCGAATTCGCTGGGGTCTTCCTGCAGAACACGCCGGACCTGGCCGGTCATCGCCATTCGGACATCGGTATCGATGTTGATCTTGCGAACACCATTCTTGATACCACGCTGTATTTCCTCGACCGGCACGCCCCATGTCGGCTTCATCTGGCCGCCGTACTGGTTGATGATTTCCTGCAGCTCGACCGGGACCGATGATGAGCCGTGCATCACCAGATGAATATTCGGCAGCTTCTCGTGAATCTGCTCGATGACGTTCATCGCCAGCACCGAGCCGTCCGGCTTGCGGCTGAACTTGTAGGCGCCGTGCGATGCGCCCATCGCAATCGCCAGCGCATCGACCCTAGTTTCGCGGACGAATTTAACGGCTTCGTCCGGATTAGTCAGAAGCTGATCTTGCGAGAGCTTGCCTTCGGCTCCGTGGCCGTCCTCGGCTTCGCTCATGCCGGTCTCCAGCGAACCTAGGACGCCGAGTTCTCCCTCCACAGAAACGCCGCCGAGATGAGCCATCTCCGTCACCTGTTTGGTGACCCCGACATTGTAGTCCCAATCGGCCGGTGTTTTGGCATCCGCCTTGAGCGAGCCGTCCATCATGACGGATGTGAAGCCGGATTGAATGGCGGTCATGCAACTAGACGGTTCGTTGCCATGATCGAGGTGCACGCAGACCGGGATGTGGGGATAGATTTCGACGACTGCATCCATCATGTGCTTCAGCATGATGTCGTTGGCATAGGCTCGGGCGCCCCGAGAAGCCTGCATGATCGCGGGCGCGTCGAGCGAATCGGCCGCCTGCATGATCGCGAGGGCCTGTTCCATATTGTTGATATTGAATGCGGGCACTCCGTAGCATTTTTCTGCGGCGTGATCGAGCAACTGTCTTAATGTAATGCGTGCCATCAAGCCTCTCCTTCTGAACAGCCCTAAATGGGGTAGAAGATAAGTGCATGTATCCTCATTATAGCGAGGATTGGTTGGAACCCGAAGCGTTACTGCGACCTCAGCAAAAAATAAAAGACCGGCTCCGCATCGCACGGGGAGCACTTCGCGCAAAAGCGGCTGGCATTTGGCACGAGTCCAATCCTCGAGAACTATCTGGACGGACTGGGTTTGACACCGGCCGGGCATTGCTCAGCGTCAACGTAACGGCTGGCACGACTATCGCCGCCGCCGGAATCTTCCCCGCCACGTTGCGGACCTCGCGGGCTCTATGGGGACATCCTTCGACTCTTTCAAAAGCCGTTCGATTCTGACTCGAATAGCCAACGACCTCGGCACCGCGCTCGGCAATGCGCCTCATGAGTTTGGTGGAGTGCCCCGACCGCAATTTGTAGCTCGTGCCCACTATAGCAGCATCAGAGTAGCTCGTTCGTAGCTTCCAACTCCGGTGCTCACGATTTCTTGCCTAGCTCGACCTGCATCTCGATGGACTTTGGGCGCACTCGACTTGTTATAGTTATGGTGTTGCTGTAAATTCTAAATTAGTTACTTTAGCTAACGATCCGGGAGACCACTTAGATGCGCGGTGACAAAAAGCCAGTAAGATGAGAAGCCTGATCAACGATCAATGGCCCTGTTCACGCTCTTCATCACCGACCCGGTCGTTCAACATCTTCCCGGCCTGATGTCAAACGCGATATGGCGCAGAATGCTCCCCCGTGGCAGGCCGGGCACAAATGCTGGTGGGTCAAACTTGAGGCATGCCGCCGCCGCGGGAATCGTGCTAACCTTGCTTTCGGGATTCGGTGCGCAGCCGACTGGCATCGTGCTCGCTCACGACGCTCTACGCCGCCGCCCGTCGGCGTAAAATAGAAGTGGCGGCCTGAGCTATGGACGCAATTCTTGTCATCAATGCAGGCTCGTCGAGCCTGAAATTTCAGATCTTCGAGATCGCCGACACCGGCCCCGGCCGCTGCATTCGGGGTCAGATCGATGGCATCGGCGTACGACCTCGTCTCGTGGCCAGCGCCGCCGACGGTACCGTCCTTGTCGATCGCCGATATACGCCAGACGTTGTCGATCACCTGCCGGCGGCAATCGCCGAAACTCGCGCCTGGCTGCAGACCCTCGAGGGGTTCACGCTCCGGGCAATTGGTCACCGCGTCGTCCATGGCGGTCCGGACTACGCAAAACCGATCCTGATCAACCACGACATCCTGGACACGCTCGCCACTTTCCAGGAGCTTGCGCCGCTGCACCAGCCAAACAACCTGGCGCCGATCCGGCTCGCCATGGAGATCAATCCGGAGGTGCCGCAGGTCGCTTGTTTCGACACGGCTTTCCATCGCGGTCACGCCCCGCATACGGATTGTTACGCCTTGCCATCGACCTATTACGAGCATGGCGTGCGCCGATACGGCTTCCACGGCCTGTCCTACGAATATATCGCCGAACGGTTGACCGAAGTCGCCCCCGGCATCGCGGGTGGACGCATTGTTGTTGCCCACCTCGGCAGCGGCGCCTCAATGTGCGCGCTGAAGGAGGCGCGCAGCGTGGAGACGACGATGGGCTTCACTGCGCTCGACGGCCTGCCGATGAGCACCCGGCCGGGACAGATGGATCCCGGTGTCGTGCTGTACTTGATCGATCAAAAGGGCATGACCGCAGCGGAGGTGACCGATCTTCTCTATGGGTCGTCCGGCCTGAAGGGCCTTTCCGGCATCTCCGGTGATATGCGCGATCTTCTTGTCAGCGTCGACGCGCGTGCCGCCTTCGCGATCGATCACTTCGTCCATCGCTGTGGGCTGAGTGTCGGCATGCTTGCCGCCGCGCTCGGAGGTCTCGACGCGTTCGTGTTTACAGCCGGCGTCGGGGAGAACTCGGCCGCGATCCGCGCCCGCATTAGCGAACGGCTCGCCTGGCTCGGCGCCGAACTCGATCCCGTGGCCAATGAAGAGGGCGCAACTCTCATTTCCACTCAGGCAAGCCGCGTTGCACTCTATGTTCTGCCGACGGATGAGGAACTGATGATCGCGCGTCATACGCTTGCGCTCATCACAACGCCCTGAAATAAAACGCAGGGTTGCGCTTGGCGGCTTCTTCAGCCGCTCTCGACCCGATCCTGACCTGCGTGCTGCTGCCCGGGAAGGTCCGCAAAACTCAGAGGAGCAGTTCTTCGCTCGAGCGCGGAATCGTTGGGACAGCAGAGCCGGCAAATGGCAGGAGACGGGAGTTCTCTAAGTCGAATGCTGGCTAATCGCGATAGAGACCTATGAGGTAAAGCAGCGGCAAGACGATTTCAAGTTAAGACGATCGTTCGTGGCACCGCCGGTTGCAGCTGGGTCGTAAGTCATTGAGCTTGCCAAAGGGAGGATGGCATGAATAGCCAGCAAATTCCGCTCAAGGTAACCGCAGTTCGCTTTGCGCGCGCGGTCCGGCATTTTTCGACCTCCGATGTCGGCAAGAAGGCCAATTTGATGTTTGCGGTGCTCGCTGCGCTGTTATTCGGCGTAAGCGGCCTCAACGTTGTCAACAGCTACGTCGGCCGAAACTTCATGACAGCGATTGCAGACCGCCAGACCCCCGAGTTCATCCGGCAAGCGATCTTTTACGTCGGTGTTTTCGCTGCTTTGACAGTTTTTTCGGTCATCGCACGATTTGTCGAAGAACGGTTGGCACTACTTTGGCGCGAATTCATAGCCCGGCGCGCTGTGACGCTTTATCTCGCCAATGGCACCTATCACCGCCTGGATGTCTCGGGGCAACTTACCAACCCGGACCAGCGGATCGCGGATGACGTTCGCGCGTTCACCAGCACGACGCTCTCCTTTGTCCTACTACTGTTCAACGGCACTCTGACGATAGTGGCCTTTTCCAGCGTGCTGTGGTCAATCAGCCCATTGCTGTTTGTCGTGGCTGTCCTCTATGCGGCTGGCGGCTCTTACCTGACGGTTCTGCTCGGACGGCCGCTGATCAATCTGCACTACGATCAACTCGACAAGGAGGCCAACTTCCGCTCCAGCCTCATTCATGTGCGGGAGAACGCCGAGTCGATCATCCTGGAACGCGGCGAGGGGCGACAGCAAATTCTCCTGTCGCATCGACTTGACGATTTGGTCGCAAACTTTCGCCGCATTACGGCCGTCAATCGCAACGTGGGGTTCTTCACCACCGGCTATAACTGGCTGATCCAGATCATTCCCGCCCTGATCGTTGCTCCGGCATTCATAAGAGGAGACATCGAGTTTGGCGTGATCACACAGTCGGCCGCAGCCTTCGCGATGCTCGTAGGCGCGATCTCGCTTATTGTCACCCAGTTCCACTCTATCTCCTCCCTTGCCGTAGTGGCCGCTCGTCTCAGCCACTGACTGGACGCAATCGAACAATCCCGAACTACCGCAGCCTGGTCCCTCACGATCGTCTCGATCCTAGGACACGCGCCCTACGCCCCGGTCTCCTCG
>NZ_JABEPH010000121.1:0-15175 GCF_013004495.1 Rhizobium sp. SEMIA 4085 | reverse complement strand
GGATGTTGATTGCAGCATTGTGGTCGGCATGGGCGCGCAAGCGGCATTGGCAACAGCGGAAAGATGCTTGGCTTTCGCGGCTTTCCCCGTCCACGGGCCCGCAGGCCGAACAGGTCTGCGAGGTGTGGCGGGGATCGACCTTGCGCAGGTATCCACGGCGGGCAAAGACGGAAAAAGCGCGAGCCTTTTGCCCGCGCTCTTCTTGCGGAGATACGATCAGGCGGCCAGGCGGCGCTCGATCTCATCAACCGGCATGTTAGTATAATCCTTGGGGACTTCCGCGGAGATGGCCGCCTGCGCTTCGGCGCTCAGGTTCGGCCTCAAAGTACCGAGCGCCTTGGGCGGCGCAACCAGGATGATGCGGCTACCGTTCCTTTCACGGACCAGCTTATCCAACTTCGCGGCGATCCGCCTCAGAAACTCGGCTTCCGCCTGCTCCTGCCAGTCTGTTTGCTCCATGGCGCTGCCGCTCGTGCCGTCCGGAGCATGGGCCCGTCCTGGCTTATCGGTGCCGAGTTCGCGGGTGGGCTCGCTGGGTTGGCTCAGCGTTTCATGCACCTGCAGGTTCATGAGAAGCGCATTGCCTGCATTGCGCATGATCAAAGCCTTCGCACCATCACAGACCACGACCCATGATTCCCACGGCACTTTGATGTCAGCCATTTTCGTTTCCTCTTAAGTGATAATCGAAGCGAAATGCTTCATCGACAGAGGCAAAACGTACAGTAATTGAAAGAGTTCGGAGGGTCCACGGATAAATCGATTCGCAGAGGTGATCCGATGCCTGAACGAATGAAATCAGGCATATGCACTTAAAACAAAATTAGCTTTCATTAAAATTATTTCGATCCGTTTGACGAATGCGAAAAACATTCATGTGACGCTATGCGACAACAGGGCCAGGATGAGCTTGGCCCAAGGAGAGCCGCGTCATGTCCATGCTCCGAGCAACCCATCTTGCTACGGTCAGATCGGAAGTTTACGACGTACGCTGGGAACAGTTCAACGTGCGGCGCCCGGCCCGCATCGTCGCCGTGCGCCCGTGCCTGACCGGCATCTCGCTTCGAAGCGCGGAGATCCTGGATATTTCCCGCGGCGGCGCCACCTTCGTCGTCTCGTCGGCGGCCGGGCTGCCGAAACACTACTATCTCAATATTCTCGGCCTTGCCTATCGCATCGGCTGCGCGGAGGTCCACCGCAACAACGAGCGCATCGGTGTCCGCTTCATCAACACGCTGGACCCCGAAGTGCTTCGGCGCGTCGTGCGCGCCGACTTCATGGCCGGCAATCTCGAAGCGATCGAAGCCTATCGCGCACCGCGTATCGAAAGCAGACCGTAAGCTGCGCGCCCGATAGAATAATCTTCCTTGCCTTGAGGATGGCAGTGCCTATTGTTGGCGCGTTTTTTCATCATCCCGGGAACCTGCATTTCGATGTCCGCCTTCTCGCGTTTCACGCCGCTGGTCAGCGTCCTTCCTTCCACCGTTCCCTTTGTCGGCCCCGAGGCCATCGAGCGCCAGCGTGGCCTCAAGGTCGAGGCCCGCATCGGCGCCAATGAAAACGGCTTCGGCCCCGCGCCCTCCGTGCTTGCCGCGATGCGCGAGCAGGCCGGCGATATCTGGAAATACAACGATCCGGAGAACTTCGATCTCCGCGAGGCGCTGGCTGCCCATCTCGGCGTGACGGCTGCCAATATCGCGATCGGCGGCGGCATCGACGAACTCCTCGGCCAGATCGTCCGCATGGTGATCGAACCGAAAATGCCGGTCGTCACGTCACTCGGCGGCTATCCGACCTTCAATTTCCACGTCGCAGGCTTCGGCGGACGGCTGGTGACGGTGCCCTACGTCAACGACCGCGAGGATCTCTCCGGCCTGCTCGATGCGGTGAAGCGCGAAAGCGCCCCGCTCGTTTACTTCGCCAATCCGGACAATCCTATGGGAAGCTGGTGGGATGCCGACAGGATCGTCGCCTTCGCCCGCGCCCTTCCGGAAACCTGCCTGCTGGTGCTCGACGAGGCCTACAGCGAAACCGGCCCTGCCGGCTCACTTCCCCCGATCGAGGCGCTGATCGGCCTGCCGAACGTCGTGCGCACCCGTACCTTCTCGAAGGCCTATGGTCTCGCCGGGGCACGCGTCGGCTATGCCATCTCGACGCCCGGCACGGCGCTGGCCTTCGACAAGATCAGGAACCACTTCGGCATGAACCGGCTGGCGACGGCGGCGGCACTTGCCGCGCTCAAGGATCAGGCCTATCTCGCCGAGGTCGTCGGCAATATCCATGCCGCGCGCGAACGCATAGCCTCGATCGCCCGCGCCAACCAGCTTTCGCCGCTGCCGTCGGCCACGAACTTCGTCGCAATCGACGCCGGACGCGACGGTACCCATGCCCGCTCAATCGTCGACGGTCTGATGCAGCACGGCGTCTTCATCCGCATGCCGGGTGTCGCGCCGCTCAACCGCTGCGTCCGCGTCAGCGTCGGGCCGGAGCGGGATATGGCCCGCTTCGAGGAAGCCCTGCCCGAGGTTCTTCGCTTGCTGGACTAAATGGAAAAACCGCGCCGGCCTTGTTCCTGCCGGTCGCGGTTTCCGTTCTCCCGGCCCCGTCCAAGGCGCCCCGCCAGTCCCCTCTTTTGAGGTTGTTATTTCTCTCAACTGTTCCTTCGCGCCGGAGACGGTCTCAGTGGACGGTCATCCACTCACGGGCAGCGCGCAGTGCCGCGGCGAGCTGCATCTTGTCCATCGTGGCTGCGACATCGGCGCGAAGTTCGGCAGCGCGGTCGTTGCCCTTGATCGCGGCGATGTTCAACCATTTGTGCGCGGCGACGAGATCAACGTCGCAGCCGCGGCCCGTTGCATACATGAGGCCCATTTCGCAGAAGATATCGGCGTTGTTGTCGCCACCCATGGTGGCCATTTCAGCATTGTGCATTTCAAAGCGTGCCATCGGTTTAATCCCTGTTTTAGTCTGTTATCGACTTGCCCTGTTTTACCTTCCGGGCCCTGCCGTCTATCGCAGCTTTCGGTCCCTTCGGTCCGGCGGGTTTGCCCCGCTCGTTTGATGGATCCACTATGCCGCGACGCTTTCAAAAAACGCCTAAAATGCATGATTAATTTGAGACAAACAAAGTGCAAACGCTTGGTAAAATTGGGTTTTCGTTAAACATCGGAGTCCCTGCACATTAAGGACTTTCCGAACAATTTTACGAAAGATTCACGTTTGAAAATCAACCTTTCGTTCACCACGAAATCAGTCCGCAAAAAGCAAGCCGGAAACAATTCGGCAAGAAAGCACCTTGGAAATCAGCGAAAAAGCAAGGTTGCGGCCTGTTTACCTTTACGTTCGCGTCAGTTATTTTCGCCGCGCTCAGGACATCAGGGAGGAAAGGATGATCCGTACACTTATTCTCGCCGGCGCAATGGCGCTTTCAGCCAACCTTGCTTGCGCGGAGGAGCCGATCGTCGGCAACTGGAAGACCGCCTCGGGCGAAACCGCCCAAATCGCTTCTTGCGGCGGCAGCTACTGCGTGACGCTGAAAACCGGCAAATTCGCGGGCAAGAAGATCGGGACACTTGCCGGCACCGGCGGCACCTATAACGGCGAGATCACCGACCCTAAAAACGACAAGACCTACAGCGGCGAGGGAAGCCTGTCCGGTAATTCGCTGAAGATGAAGGGCTGCGTGCTTAAGGTACTGTGCAAGTCGCAGACCTGGACGCGGCTTTAGAATCAATAGCGGCCGAAATTACTGCACGGGATCGGTCCTATCGGGCCAACGCTCGTGAGGTCTCGCGAGCCTGGTCGTCAGGGCGAAGAAATGCCGGACGGACACTAGCGTGCCCGCATGCAAGAATCGATGACTCAAGATGCCAGAGGATGCGGCTGCGGAGTGTTGCGAGACCGTCACAGCGTTGTTCAGTAGCCAAGGCAGACTGAACAACGCGCGCAACATGGATGACCGCCCTCTCCTTGAAAAACAAACCGATCATCGGCAATTTCGGGAAGAGCGGTTTTTAACTTCGTGTCGATAGGCGGCATCAATTCGCTTCACAAGTTGAGGAACCGTTGCAGCTTTTGACTTTTGCAACATTGCCAAGCGACCCTTCAGCGAACAAGGAAGGCCGCCCCAACAACGTGGTTTAAGCGACCTCGCCTTCAATTCGACATTCAAGCCACACCCTTAGGTGCCGCCTTCAGCGGGCGCGCTGCCCAAAGAGAATCTTCTGCGCTTCCTTGTCCTCGGCGAGATTCGCCTGGCGTTCGCGCTCTTCCTTGCCGACTTCGATACCCCGCACCACCGCCGGGCGCTGATGCATGCGCTCGAACCAGGCCTTGAGGTTCGGAAAATCATTGAGGTTCTGTCCCTGTCGCTCGTAGGGGATCACCCAGCCGATGCAGGCCATGTCGGCGATCGAATAGTCGCCGGCGAGGTAGCCGCGACCCTCCAGCCGCCTGTTCATCACGCCGTAGAGGCGGTTCACTTCGTTCGTGTAGCGGTTGATGCCGTATTCGATCTTTTCCGGCGCATAGCTGCGGAAGTGGTGCGCCTGACCGGCCATCGGGCCGAGGCCGCCGACCTGCCAGAAGAGCCATTCTTCCACCTGCACGCGCGTGCGCTCGTCCTGGGGATAGAACTTGCCGTATTTGCGGCCGAGATATTGGAGAATGGCGCCGGATTCGAAGACGGAGATCGGCGTCCCGCCCGGACCGTCCGGATCGATGATCGCCGGCATGCGGTTGTTCGGCGCGATTTTCAGAAAGTCGGGCGCGAACTGCTCGCCCTTGCCGATGTTGATGTACTTCACCTCGTAGGGAACACCGAGTTCCTCGAGCATGATGCTGATCTTAAAGCCGTTCGGGGTCGGCCAGTAATAAAGTTCGATCGGTGCGGTCATGAAATCTCCTTTGCGGGACTAAACACATAAGTTGCGAAGCGCCGCCTTCAAGCCGTCGACCATTGTGAACGCCAAATGAACCGGAACCTCAGCACCGGTTCAGCCGGCGTGTGGCAAGTCTTATCTCAACGATAAGACGCATATCGGCCCGAGGAACATGGACGTGCTTATTCTTGCAAGACGCTTCACCGTCATCACGCTGTTCGCGGCGGTTTTCGCGATCACATTTTCGGCAGCGGTCGTGCGCGGCGGCGGGGGCGGAGCACAATCGCATTTCGGTGCGAACTACACCTGCCTCAACGTGACCAGCCCCTTCTGCACCGGCGTCCGCTGAACAATTCTCCCGCCGGCCGAAGGCCGCGTCGCTTGCTTGTTAAAAAGGGCAATCTATAATGCGCCATGAGCAAACGAATCTCTCCATTACCTCTTGATATTTCCTCGCCACCTGCTTTTGAACCGCAAAGCTTCGATGATCCAGCGCAGGCCGTCGATGCGCTGACTGCGCTTTACGAACGCAATACCACCTTCCTGATCGACAGTTTTTCGGAGCTTGCCAAGGGCGCACCGATTACCTCGCGCTACCGCGCCTTCTACCCTCAGGTCAGCATCGAGACTACCAGCTTCGGGCATGTCGACTCCCGCCTCTCCTACGGGCATGTGACGGCCCCGGGCGTCTATACGACGACCGTCACCCGGCCGAAGCTTTTCCGTCACTACCTGAAGGAACAGCTGGCGCTCTTGATGAGGAGCCATAACGTTCCGATCGTCGTGTCCGAGTCCTCGACACCGATCCCTTTGCATTTCGCCTTCGGCGAGGGCGCGCATGTCGAAGCGTCCGCCTCGACCTTCATCGACATCCCGATGCGCGACCTCTTCGACACCCCGGACCTCAATACGACCGACGACGAGATCGCCAACGGAGAATATATCCCGCCGCCGGGCGAGCCCTCGCCGCTTGCCGCTTTCACGGCGCAGCGCACCGATTATTCGCTCGCCCGCCTTGCCCACTACACAGCAACGAGCGCGCAGCACTTCCAGAATTTCGTGCTTTTCACGAATTACCAGTTCTATATGGACGAGTTCTGCGCCTGGGCGCGCGCGACGATAGCCAAGGGCGGCGGCGAAGACGGTTATACGGCCTTCGTCGAGCCGGGCAACATCATCACTCACGCCGGATCGTGCCAGCCGGAAACCGATGCCACGGCCCCGCGCTTGCCGCAGATGCCTGCTTATCACCTGAAGAAAAAGGGCCATGCAGGGATCACCATGATCAATATCGGCGTCGGTCCCTCCAACGCAAAGACGATCACCGACCACGTGGCCGTCCTGCGCCCACATGCCTGGCTGATGCTTGGCCACTGCGCCGGGTTGCGCAACAGCCAGCGACTCGGCGACTATGTCCTGGCGCACGCCTATATGCGCGAGGATCATGTTCTCGACGACGACCTACCGGTCTGGGTGCCGATCCCCGCGCTTGCCGAAGTGCAGGTGGCGCTGGAAGCAGCCGTCGCCGAAATCACCGGCTACGAAGGCTTCGAGCTGAAGCGCATCATGCGCACCGGCACCGTCGGTACGATCGACAACCGCAACTGGGAACTACGCGACCAGCGCGGCCCTGTGAAGCGGCTCTCCCAGGCGCGTGCCATCGCGCTCGACATGGAATCGGCAACGATCGCGGCCAACGGCTTCCGCTTCCGTGTGCCCTACGGCACGCTTCTTTGCGTTTCCGACAAGCCGCTGCATGGCGAGCTGAAACTGCCGGGCATGGCGACTGCATTCTATCGAACACAGGTCAACCAGCACCTGCAGATCGGCATCCGCGCCATCCAGAAGCTTGCGGCAATGCCGCCGGAGGCACTGCATTCCCGCAAGCTTCGCAGCTTCTTCGAGACGGCCTTCCAGTAGGCCGTTTCAATTCGCTTCTGCCACCGCGCTATCCGCAACCATTTGCGGGTCGTCATGGCGTGCGGCCGCAATCTGCAGTCCTGTGATGACCGCTGCAAACACCGCAAAGGCAACCACCATCCGCCCAAGAAACTGGCCAATATCTGTGCCGTAAAGCTCATCGCGAGGCTGCTCCGTGCGGCGCGCCCAGATGAGGCTTGCAATGGCGACTTCCAGAACTCCCATGTCCTTCACTCCTTCAATGTTATCGATGGAGCTTTGTCGAATGCGCGCCGCTGATTTCGACAGTCCGGGCGAACAAAATTTTTTTCTTTGCTGTCGAATTCAGCCTAGTCTCTTCGTCAACATGCAGTCAGAGGCAGCCCGCAGGAAGCAAGCGATGAAATATCTGTGTCAGGTGTGGTTCGAGCCATCCGTGCTCGAGCGCATGAGGAACGAGGAGAGGAAGAAGCTCGACAGGGATTCGCTCGGTTATGATGAGGACCTCGTCGAAAGCGGCCACATGATCCACGCCGAGGCTCTACAATCGCCGAAAAGTGCAGTCACCATCCGTGTCCGCAATGGTGAGGTGTCGGTGACAGATGGCCCCTATGCCGAGACGAAGGAACAACTCGGCGGCTTCATCCTGATCGAGGCCAGCGATCTGAATGATGCGATCCGTGTCGCAGCCGGCATTCCACTGGCAAAGCTCGGCAGCATTGAAGTCCGTCCTGTCTACACGTTCGGCTGAGGAAGCACGCCATGAAATTTCTTTGCCAGGTCTGGTTCGATACCGAAAAAAGCAAGCTGGTTCCGCAGGAAGAATGGGAGGCGCTGACCCAGGAATGCATCGTCAGTGACGATCTCTGGCGCGAGCGCGGTTTCCTCCAGGTTGCGCTTGCGCTGCGCGAGCCGGCGTCAGCCGTCACCCTGCACATCCGCAAGGGCACGACGGTTGCCACCGATGGTCCTTTCGCAGAAATCAAGGAGCACCTCGGCGGCTTCGTATTGCTCGATGCCAGAGACATGGATGAAGCGAAATCGATCGTTTCGACCTTCCCGATCCTGAAATATGCCTCTGTCGAGATCCGCCCTGCCTATTCCATCAAAGGCGCAGAGTAGGTCGATGCGTTATCTTTGCCTGATCTACAATTCCGCAGACGTTGACCGCACGCTGACGCCGAGGGAGACTGGCGAACGCGTCAGAGCGCATTTCAGCTTCGACGAAGGGCTGCGCCGCAACGGCATCATGATCCACTCCGATGCGCTTGAAATGCCGGAGAAAGCAACCGTGCTGCGGGTCCGCAACAATGCACTGCAGGCGAGCGATGGGCCTTATGTCGAAACCAAGGAGCATCTTGCGGGTTTCTACGTGATCCAAGCACCGGACGATGCAGCGGCGAAGGAGATTGCCGCACGCATCCCCTCCGCACGTGTCGGCGCGCCGTGGAGCTGCGTTCGGTGCGGATACTCACTTTACCGGAGTAGCATTTGGAGAAACTGATCGAGGACATCTACCGGTCGCAATCGAGACGGGTGCTGGCAACTCTCATCCGCCTGCTCGGCGATTTCGACCGGGCGGAGGAGGCCCTGCACGACGCTTTTGCGGCGGCCGCGCGCGCATGGCCACGCGATGGCGTTCCCGGCAATCCTTTTTCATGGCTCGTTTCCACCGGCCGCCACAAGGCAATCGACCATATCCGGCGGCGTTCGCGCTTCGATGCGTCGCTAAAAGACATCGAGGACAGCCTATACGGCGAGGCCGACGCTACCGAGATCGGCGACATGGAGCTTATCGGCGACGACATGCTGCGGCTGATCTTCACCTGCTGCCATCCGGCCATTCCATCCGACGCGCAGATGGCAATGGCGCTGCGCGAAGTCTGCGGCCTGACGACCGAGGAAATCGCCCACGCATTCCTCGTTCCGGCCCCGACCGTCGCACAGCGGATCGTGCGGGCAAAGATCAAGATACGTTCCGACCGCATCCCGTACGAAGTTCCGGACCTCGACGAACTGCCGGAGCGCCTCGATCGCGTGCTACACGTCATCTACCTCGTCTTCAACGAAGGGTATTCGGCTTCTTGGGGCACAGAAGTGGTACGGGCGGACCTGACGGCCGAGGCGATCCGGCTGGCGCGGCTGGTGGCGGACTTACTGCCGCACCCCGATGTCGAGGGCCTGCTGGCGCTGATGCTGCTGCAGGACTCTCGCGGGCTGGCGCGCTGCGCTGAGGACCGCAGCTTGACCCTGCTTGCAGAGCAGGACCGATCGACCTGGGATCGCAGGAAGATAGAAGAAGGCCTGGACCTTTTGCAGCGGGCGATGGAACCTAGCGAGGTCGGCCTCTACACTGTCCAGGCCGCCATCGCCGCCGAACATGCCAAGGCCGCAACGCCGCAGGCAACGGATTGGCCGCGCATCGCTGCCTATTACGATCTGCTGATTACGGCGCAGCCCTCGCCGATCGTCGAACTCAATCGCGCAGTGGCGATCGCAATGTCGGAAGGGCCGCAGAGAGGGCTTGAGATCATCGACGGCATCCTGGCATCCGGAAAGCTCGGCACCTATCACCTTGCCCATGCCGCACGCGCCGATTTCCTGCGCCAGCTCGGCCGACCGGCGGAGGCGATCACCGCCTATGAACGCGCGCTGTCCCTTTGTCAGCAGGGGCCCGAGCTGGCTTTCCTGCGCAAGAGGATATCAGAGCTGACGGCGGCGCCCGAGGGGCAGTGAGATTGCTGTTCCCGTCAAGGCGGAGACGATGATCAACAGATGTGCGTTGATGCTTGCCTGCGCCAGGGCTGCAAGCGCCGCCTTTCCGCCCGGTGCGCCCAAGGCAATGGCGCCTGCGGTAATGCCGGCGGGATAGGTGCCAACGCCGCCCGGCGCATGGACCGGCAGAACCGACGAAAGCTCGCCGCCGAGCGCGCCGCCGAAGCTCGCCGTGAGTGGCCAAACGCCCATGAGGCTGAGCGCCCAGGCGAGCACGACGACCTTCACCAGCCAGTTCACCGCCGTCAAGGCCCAGGCCCGTGCGAAGGCTGAGGCATTTGCGGGCAGGCCGTTTTCGATCTCCGACAGGAAGCCTTGCGCCTTGGCGGGAAAGAGCCGGAAGCCCAAGCGAAGCAATGGCTTGCGGATCAGGAAAGCGGTGATCGGCAAGAACAGGAATGCGGCCCATAAAAACCAGGCCGGAACGGCGTTCGGGGAAGCTGCCGCAAATCCGATGCCGGCTGCGGCAAGCAGCGCGTGCAGATCGAGGAGACGCATGACAAGCAGGGCAGAGGTTGCCCGCGTCAACGCAATGCCGAATTCTGCGCGCATGAGAACCGGAAAGCTCGTCTCCCCGGTGCGAAACGGCATCATGATATTGAGCAGGTTATGGACCTGCGTCACCCGGAAAAGCGTGCCGAAACTGCCCGCCGTCTCCCGCGGGAAGTAATCGAGAATACGCCACGTCCGCAGGAAATAGGTACTGGTCAATAATGCAAGAGCGACAAGGATCGGCATCACGCCGACGGCCGCCCATTGGGCGATGATGGCCGACCATCCCCAGAACCACTCGATGAAAGATGCATAGGCTGCGACGATTACGACCGTCAGCAGTGTCATGCGATTGCGCCCGAACCAGGATTGTCGGCTGGCGCCAACAGGAGAGTTCATGTACTAGGCTTCCTGACTTCAGCGGTCAAAACGCCGCTCGACTGGCCGTCACGGCCTTTTAGGAGCAATAACAGTTGCAGACAACGTCAGAGTCGCTGCAAAGCGCAAATGATCTAACGCAGTCGCTCGAACTTTCGCTTGTGGTGCCGGTCTTCAACGAGCAAGAAAGCGTCGGCCCGCTCGTCGAACGCATCTGCGATGCGATGGTCGCCTATCCTCATCGGTGGGAGCTTATCCTGATCGATGACGGCAGTACGGATGCCACGCTCGTCAATGCCCGCAAATATCTGGGGCGTGAAGGGCTGGCGCTCAGGATCGTGGAGTTGCAGCGCAACTTCGGCCAGACCGCGGCGATGCAGGCCGGCATCGACACGGCGCAAGGCCGGCTGATTGCAACGATGGACGGCGACCTGCAGAATGATCCGAAAGACATTCCTTCGATGATTTCCGAACTCGAGCGCCGTGAACTCGATCTCCTGGTCGGCTGGCGCAAGAACCGCAAGGACGGCCTGCTGCTGCGCAAGATTCCCTCATGGTGCGCCAACTATCTGATCGGCCGCATCACCGGCGTGAAGCTGCACGACTATGGCTGCAGCCTGAAGATCTACCGCGCCTCCATCATCAAGCAGGTGAAGCTGATGGGCGAAATGCACCGCTTCATCCCCGCCTGGGTCGCCGGCGTCGTCCCGAGTTCGCGCATCGGCGAAGTGGCCGTCACGCACCATGCTCGCCAGCACGGCCAGTCGAAATACGGCATCTCGCGAACCTTCCGCGTTATCCTCGACCTGCTGTCGGTGATGTTCTTCATGCGCTACAAGGCGCGGCCTGGCCATTTCTTCGGCTCGCTCGGCCTTGGCCTTGGAGCGCTCGCAACGCTGATCCTGCTTTACCTGTTCTTCGACAAGTTCATTCTGGGCAACGATATCGGTACCCGTCCGATGCTCATGGTCGGCGTCGTGCTGCTGCTCTCGTCCGTGCAGTTGATCACGACTGGCATTCTGGCCGAGATGATTGCCCGCACCTACTATCGCGACGACGCTTCGCCTAATTACATCGTGCGGCAGATTTTCGATGGAAGCGACGTTTGAGAGGCGGCGGGAAAGCTCGCTGCGGCATCGAACCGGACGCGATCGGCTCACTGGCGCTCCCGTACCCCCTCGGCAAGAGCGGCAACACCTTTGCGCTTGGCTATGTCTGGTTTGAACGGAAATGAAATGAACGTGGACGTGGACAAGGCCCGCAACGTCGACATGCGGTGGTTTTTCGCTGTGCTTGCCGCATATTTTCTCATACAGGTCGCCGTTCGCGTGGCGATGCCGCCGACACTCGGGCTCGACGAAGCCGAGCAGGCCTTCCGCTCGCAATGGCTTGCCGCCGGTTATGGCCCGCAGCCGCCTTTCTATAACTGGCTGCAATATGCCGCCTTTTCGATTAGCGGTGTCTCGCTGCTTTCGCTTGCCGTCGTCAAGAATGCGCTGCTCTTCACATCCTACGTTATTTACGGCCTGACGGCACGGATGATCCTGAAGAACAGCGTGCTGGCGGTGGTCGCAACGCTCGGACTCCTGACGCTTCCGCAGGTCGCATTCGAAATGCAGCGCGACCTGACCCATACGGTCGCGGTGTTTTTCGCCGGCTGCGTCTTCCTCTACGGATTTATCCGATCGCTCAAGAAGCCGGATGTGCTCTCATATCTCGTGACCGGCATCGGCATCGGCATCGGCCTGCTGTCCAAATACAATTTCGCCCTTCTGCCCGCTTCGGCGCTCTTGGCGGCACTGCTCGATCCGCAGATGCGCAAGCGCGTCTTCGACTGGCGCATGGCCTTGACCGCAATCACCGCCCTCGTCATCGCACTACCGCATCTCTTCTGGCTGAAGGACAATCTCGGTTTCGCAACGGCCCGGACACTGAAAAAGCTGACCGACGGCGGCAATGCGAGCTACGTCGTGCAGGTCGCCATGGGTTCAGGGTTGCTCGTTCTGGCAGTGATTGGCTTTTGCGCGGTCACGTTGCTTGTCTTCGCGTTCGCGTTCGGCAAGCCGTTTCTCTCGGCCGTCTCCGGCAGGTCGCAGTGGACACAGCTCCTTGAGCGCATTATGCTTTTTTCCATCCTTGGCATCCTGCTTCTCGTCATTTTCGGCGGAGCGGCCCATATCAAGGATCGCTGGCTGGTGCCGCTCTTCTTCATCTTCCCGCTTTATCTTTGCCTGAAGATCGAGGCATCGAATGTTGCGGTTTCAAATCCATTGCGCCGCCTCGTACCGGTCGTTGCGATAATCATGATCGCCGTTCCGACTATTCTCTTCGGACGCATTGCAGCTGCCACTTTGAACGGCGATTACGAGCGTTTGAACGTTCCCTACGCCCAGCTCGCAGCAGCGCTCCGGCAACAGGGCGAGCCTGCCGCTATTCTCGCGGAAGGCAGCCTGCTTGCGGGGAATTTGCGGAAGGACTTTGTTCCGGCGACCGTGATTTCGACGGACTATCCAGGGTTCAAGCCTACGGTCTCGATCTCGAAGGAGCGCCCGCTACTCGTGGTCTGGCAGCTGAGCACTGCACAAGGCAATGCCCTGCCCGCCAAAGCGGCCGAGTGGCTAAGATCGGTGCCGGAGCTCGGCAGTATCGCGCCCGAGGTTTCGACGATCGAGGTTCCGTATTACTACGCCCGCAACAGCGATTCCTATCGTTTCGGCTACGCGTGGGTCGCGCCCGCGGATTAGATTTTCAGTTCCTTCCACGCCGCATCCAGCGCGATCCTCGCGATCCGCGCCATCTCGTCCACCTCATCATGAGTGATGACAAGTGGCGGAGACGCCAGCATGCGGTCGCCGGTGGCCCGCAGCACGAGGCCGTTCGCGAGTGCATGGTTGCGGACGAGCGCTCCGACCGCGTCCGCCTTTTCGAATCGGGTGCGCGTCTTCTTATCGGCAGTGAGCTGCAGGCCGCCCATCAGGCCGATGCTCACCGCTTCGCCAACGAGGTCATGGTCGCCGAGAGCGCCCCAGGCTTTGGCAAAGTAAGGACCGATGTCGCCGCGGACACGCTCGACCAGCTTTTCGTCCTCGATGATGCGCAGGTTCTCCAGCGCCGCGGCAGCGCAGACCGGATGGCCGGAATAGGTGAAGCCGTGGTTGAAGTCGCCGACCTCGTTGATCAGCACATCAGCGATGCGAGCGCTGACCAAAACGCCGCCGATCGGCAGGTAGCCCGATGAGAGACCCTTGGCGATCGGCGCCATGTCGGGCTCGACGCCGAAATGCTGATGACCGAACCATTCGCCGAGACGGCCGAAGCCGCAGATGACTTCGTCGGCAACGAGCAGGATGTTGCGCGCCTTGCAGATGCGGTCGATCTCCGGCCAATAGGTATTAGGCGGGATGATGACGCCCGCCGCACCCTGCACCGGCTCTGCGACGAAAGCGGCGACATTCTCCTCGCCGAGCTCATCGATCGCAGCCTCCAGTTCGCGGGCCACCTTAAGGCCGAATTCGGCGAGCGAGAGGTCGCCGCCCTCGCCGTACCAATATGGCTGGCCGATATGAATGATGCCGGGAATCGGCAGGTCGCCCTGCTCGTGCATATATTTCATGCCGCCGAGGCTGGCACCGGCAACCGTCGAGCCGTGGTAGCCGTTCTTGCGGGCGATCACGATCCTCTTCGAAGGCTTGCCGACCGCACTCCAATAGACGCGCGCCATGCGGAACCAGGTATCGTTGGCCTCTGAGCCGGAGCCGGTGAAGAAGACATGGTTGAAGCGCGGGCCGGCATGCGCTGTTACCTTTTCCGCAAGCAGCGTCGTCGGCGTGCTCGTGGTGCCGAAGAAGGTGTTGTAGTAAGGCAGCTCGTTCATCTGCCGCGCGACGGCATCGGTGATTTCCTTGCGGGCGTAGCCGATATTGACGCACCAGAGCCCGGCAAAACCATCCAGATACTTCTTGCCGTGGTTGTCAAAGATGTAGACGCCCTCGCCGCGCTGGATGATGCGCGTGCCGTCGGCATTCAGCTTCTTCATGTCGGAAAAGGGATGCAGATGGTGGGCGGCATCGATGGCGGCGAGATTTGAGCGCTGGTAAGTATCGGACATGATTCGCAAAACACCTGCGGAGATTGAAAGGGCCGTCTCAATGAGCTACGACCTTGGCCTTGTCCGAGGGGATTTTCAAGATCATGACGGCCGACATCGTCCATGGCAAAGCTGCGACAGGCGAACCGAGGATCGAAATCCTGCTGGTCGGCATGAACGGGGATTTGCGCGGCAAGCAGATCCCGCTGGATGCCCAGAAGAAAATCTGGGAAGGCGAGGTGCGTCTCCCCTGCTCGACGCAGTCGCTCGATATCTGGGGCGACGATAATGACGACATCACCGGCCTGTCGCTGACGATTGGCGATCCGGACGGCAATTGCATCGCCGACGAGCGCAGCCTTGCGCCGATGCCCTGGGCGGCGCCGGAAGGCTCCATGCAGGTGCTGGCGACGATGCACGAATTCGACGGCAGCCCGAGCTTCATGGATCCGCGAGCGATCCTCGCAGCGGTGCTGAAGCGCTACGAAGAGCGCGGCCTCACGCCGGTCGTCGCGACGGAACTCGAATTCTATGTGATGGAACAGGACTGGCGCGATACCGGCCGTCCCTCGCCGCCGAAAAGCCTCACCTATCGCGGCGAGCCGAACGGTTTCCAGCTCTTCTACACATCTGACGCTGCCGCCGAGCGACACGAGGCATACCA
>NZ_JABEPH010000120.1:0-15231 GCF_013004495.1 Rhizobium sp. SEMIA 4085 | reverse complement strand
ACTGGTCAGCGTCATCGTCCATCGCTTCGTCGCCTCCGTTGGGCTGTCCTCTCTTTCAGCGCCTACGTCTCAGCCGTCCGTCTGCGATGCGGTACCCTGCGCAATGACGCTGTCTGGCTTCATCTTGCCGTTGATGAAGAGCGGCACGATCTTGTCGAAATATTTCAGCTTCGACGTATCCATCGGCTGGAGGACGCCGGTCGGAAAGACTTTCTTGGCAATCCAGTATTCGATGTCGGCGATGTCATAGCTGTCCGGCTGGGTGACGGCACGCTGCGCAGCAGCGTCCGAGTCCGTTGCCGTCATCTCAAGCGTGATGCCGAGGTCCTTCTTGCACTGTTCGGCGATCGCATTGATGTTGGAAACGCCCGTGCCGAACTGGCGAAGCGTGATGCTGGACTGCGCCCAAATCGTCGGAAAGCCGGTGATCAGGCCTGAGCCGGCGGCTGCGCCGATGGCCGCAGCGCCCGTCTTCAAAAGCGAACGGCGGGAAATGCCCTTCTCAGTCTTGGTTGTCTTCGTTTCAGTCGTCATGTCAGTTCCCCTTTTTTGATTGCGAAATTCATGGACGGCCGAGGAGGACGGCATCCTCCAGGGTCCAACTCAAAGACACCGCATCGCCGATCGATACGGGTTTGGCGAAGTAATCGCCGTCGCTCGCGATGACCGTGAAGTCGTCACTGCCCGCGCCGACTGCGGTGATCTTCACCGAAGCGCCGCGATATTCGATGTTGGAAACCACGCCGTGGAAGCCGAGCGTCTTTTCCGCCGGCCGTTCGAGGCGGACGCGATCGGTGCGGATGCCGATATCGACAGGATCGCCCACCTTCCTGCCCTCACCACGCACGGAAAATGTCTGGCCTTCCGGCACCTTGAGGGTGATCACGCCGCCTTCGGCAGACACGACACGACCAGATAGAACGTTGTGGTCGCCCATGAAACGGGCGACGAAAGCCGTGGCCGGCCGTTCGAAGAGCTGGCGCGGTGCTGCCGCCTGTTCGATCTTGCCCTCATTCATGACGACAATCATGTCAGCAAGCGCCATCGCCTCTTCCTGGCTATGCGTCACATGGACGAAGGTGATGCCAAGCGTCTTTTGGAGCTTCTTGAGCTCCGCGCGCATCCGGATCTTCAAGAACGGGTCGAGGGCCGACAAAGGCTCGTCAAGCAAGAGCGCTTCCGGATCGGTGATCAGCGCGCGCGCCAGCGCCACACGCTGCTGCTGGCCACCCGAAAGCTGCGCCGGACGCCTGCTCGCGTAGGCTTCCATCTGCATCAGCTTCAGCATCTCCAGCGCCTTGGCCCGGCGCTCGTCCTTGCCGACCCCCTTCATCTTCAGGCTGAAGGCGACATTGTCGATAAGGTCCAGATGCGGAAAGAGTGCATAAGACTGAAACATCATCGCCGTGCCGCGCTTGGCGGGAGGAAAGTCGGTCACAACCGTATTGCCGAGGCGGATATCGCCCGTCGAGATGCTTTCATGGCCAGCGATCATGCGAAGCGTCGAGGTCTTGCCGCAGCCGGATGGGCCGAGGAAGCAGCAATATGATCCAGCCGGAATCTTCAAGCTGATGGCATGCACAGCAGTCGTCGCGCCATAAACCTTCGAAACGGATGCTATATCGATTTCCGCCGCTTTCGACATCATGTCTTCCCCTGTTCGAGAAAGATCAATGCATCCGCCGTGCCAGTTTCGTCGCCAGCGTCAAACCCGAAGAATCACTGGGCTTTTTGGAACATCCAAGGGGCGCGCCCAACTGGGTCTTTCATCGACCTGCACAGGAAATAGGCTTTTGTCTGCAATTTATGCAGATAATCGTATACAATTTGGACTGTATTTTGCTCGCAAATTCCATTTAACTTTTCTTCCGAAGCTGTCTATCATCGGGGCGATAATCAGGTATCCGATTTCATGAAGTCCACCTCTGACGCCGTTCTTTCGGCAGATGATTCAGCCGAGACAAGCACGCAGCAAATTCGTGATGCCATCCGCGATGCGATCGTCGAGCGGCGCCTTTCTCCCGGTACGAAACTTTCCGAAGCCGATGTCGGAAATCTCTTCAACGTCAGCCGCACGCTTGCCCGCGCCGCGCTCCAGGCTCTGTCCTATGAGGGCCTCGTCAGCGTCGAGAAGAACCGTGGCGCCTTCGTCGCCTATCCGTCCCCGGACGAAGCCCGTCAGATTTTCGCTGCCCGCCGGCTCGTGGAGCCCGGAATCCTGCGCGAAGCGGCCGCGCGCATTACACCTTCGCAAATCCAGCATCTGAGGCAGCTTCTATTGGAAGAGGGCCGTCTGATGAGCGAGCGCGGCCAATCAGCGCGACGCGCGGAAATCAAGGCCTCCGGCGATTTTCACTTAATGCTCGCACAGATTTCCGGCAATGCCATCATGCAGCGCTTCATGGAAGAGCTCGTCGCCCGCTCCTCGCTTGTCATCGCGCTCTACGGTCAGTCGACCGTATCGAGCTGCGGCCACACAGAGCACGGCGATATCGTTGCGGCTATTGAACACGACGATCTCGATACCGCCTGCCGCCTGATGGTGCACCATATTTCCCATATCGAAGCCGATCTGGATCTGCGCGAACGCAAAAGCTTCGGATTGAAGGAGGCGTTTGCGATCTAGGATCCAGCCAGCTTGGCGGACGAAGGCCATTACCGGCTGTCGGAGCATCGCCAACTCGGTTTCATTGCCGTGGTCTATCGGCGAAATGAGACATGCCAAATTCCGCCGCTTTCTGGTTGGATCTCCTGGCTTCGTCGAGCCAGAACGGAAACAACGACGCCTCGTGGAACAGGCCCGGCACGACGTCGAGCCGCACATCGACATTTGCAGCCTTCAGCTTTTCGAAAAGACGCTGGACATCCCCCCGCAAAGCCTCCTTTTCGCCGACCTGCAGCAGGGTCGGAGGAAAACCTGAATAATCGCTGTTTATCGGCGAGACCGTTTGAAGCGAGGGACTACCCTTCCCCGCATACTCCTTCCCCACCTGTTGCAGCCATTCGCGGCTGACGGAAACCTCGTCTTCGCCATGCGCCGGAACCCCCGCACCCCCAAAATCGGCAACCGGGCTGATAGCGATCACGGCAGCGGGCTTCTCGCCGTTCGTGGCGATCTGGCGAAGGGACATTTGAAGCGCCAAGGTTCCGCCGACGGAGTCTCCGATTACCACAATGTTTGCCGCCTCGTAGCCGGATTCAAGGAGCCAGCGAAATGCGGTGACGGAATCGTCGACCTGCCTCGGAAAGCGGTACTGAGGCAAAAGCCGATATTCGATCAGCAGCACATCGGCAGACGAGGCCTTCGCGAACGACGCGGCGATGTTGCGATGACTACGCAAGGAGCCGGCATAAAAGCCTCCACCGTGGAGATAGAGGATCGCCCGCTTGCCAAGCGGGTGGTGGAGGCGAGCGGGCCAGATCAACTCGCCGTCAACGCCATCGGCATCGACCTGGCGTATCTGCACCCGGGTTGGCTCAGGCGTGGCCCTCATCGCCTCCTCGAAGCGCAGCCTCCGATCGCGAAAATCACTCCTGCGGTCCAGAAGCCGCGCGATGATTTCCTTGGCGCGCGATCGCGGGTCCGACTTTGTTGCGCTGGCGTCGTCGGCACGGGCAATGTCGATCGGTGATGATACCAGGAGCAAGCATGCCATCGCCCTGCCAGCCAAACCGGTTTTTGATCGCAATGGCATGAAACTCCTCTCGATCCTCGCCTCGCCTGAATATCAGTGATCCGGCCAAGACTGTAGCGGCAATTGCTATCGTGTAAAGAAAGGGAAGCAGTTGCCAGGCTTATTTGTCCAGGGCCCGCCGCAACGCTCGGCAACACGCCGGCGTCGGGAAAATCTTCGCAAAGCCGACACCTGGCCACGGCCAATACCGGTGGCTGTTTGGCCGATGCAATGATCTGCGCCGGATTGACGAACTGCGACGCGATCACAAGAAAAGCGTCGTGATCATATGGACGACAGCCATGACATTGATCGATTGGGTGGCGCGAGAACACCGGAGTCGCAATGGCTGATCGCCAACCAGGAAACGGGCTTGAAGCGCCAAGGGTAAGTTACTTTGGCAAAAAAGGGTAAGCTTTTGACCCAAAAAGGTAAGTTATCGTGGCCATTGGCCTCTGAAACGACACGCACGATGGCGAAGTTGATGTTCATGCCGACGAGGAACCGGCGGCTACTCGCTGCGGGCCGTCGCTCGATGACGCTGGGACCGCGCCAGTTCGACAAACCGGCGCTTGACCTCCTCGAACAGTGCCGGCGGCAGAGGGCCGCAATAGCCGCTTTCATTCTCCGACGGCCTGATATCTGGCCCTGGCCAGACAAAGCGGTTGCTCTCCGTCAACACGATCCACGAGCGTTCGTCATCCAATCCAAGGCGCCGCTTGGTGGCTGCCGGAATCTCGATTGCTTCTTCGGGTTTGGACGGCGGAGAGTGCGTCACTGGCAAAACGCGCACCACCGGAGTTCCGTCCTCCAGGGCCGCAACGATGGCCAGAACGAGCGCCGGACTATCCTTGTCACCCTCTTCCCGTCCTTCAAGATGCTGCCAGTACCAGAGATAGGAATAGCGGAAGATCCAGCCGACCTTTGGTTTCAGTCGGCAGCATGCTTGCCCGTCGTCAGCTCGGCATTAAGATGATCGGAACCCGGTTCCATTTCGGCTTGCTCGACCGCAGCAATATCAGCATCGCTCAACACCGTTGTCGCCTCGACGCGACGGTCACGCCTGGCCAAACGCATATAATCTTCATAGGCGATCAACACGGTCCGCGGACGCCCGTTCTTGGTGATAATGACCGGCTCACGCACGGCGGCATCCTGATAGGCACCGAAATTCTTCGATACGGCTGCAGCAGTCACGGTCGATGTCATGGCGCATATCCTATTTTCCGTAAAATACGGGATTTCCGGACTTTATTCAACAATCCATCAAAAAGGCACCAAACATCGCGAATAAAATCCCCGTCCGACTGCGTTCTGCTCAAACGCGCCGAGGAGCTCGATGCCATCCTGCCGCTGGATCGCCGTGACCAGTTGGCGGGGCTCTTGACCGACGATGACGCCGCCACGCTGAAGCATCTTGCCAACGAAGGCATGGGCGAGAACACGTTGCGTGCGCTCGCTTCCGACCTCGCCTATCACGAAGCCCGGTGCCAGTTTGCCACCGGTTCCCCCTGGCCGGCCCCTCAATCGCTGCTTCTGAAATTCGTCGTCGCCGATCATCCTGTGGGATCCGGAAAAGCGCGTCACTACACCTTCGAAGTATAAACCTTCACGCGCGTAAACGCCCGCGGCGCCAGCATCAGTCGCCGATGGTGCAGAGCGGGCTCTCCCGTCCAAAGGCGTCGCGCGCCCGCACGGCATAGCGCACGCCCGATTGCGGCGATACATGCAAGTAGGCCGTCGAGATCAGAGGAACGGGATTGACCTTCTCGAAGATCTTTCCATCGGTGCTGGTCAAAACGTCGTAGAAAATGCCCGGACGGGCATCGCCTGCGGCCCAAAACAGCATCCGTTGCGGCCGCTCTCCAAGACCGCGATAGCGCCTCGCCGTCAGCCCGGTCGGAGCGGACGGCGCCGCACCCGTGTCGGGCACCACCAGTATCTGCGTGAGGGAGGGCAATGGCACGTCAAGGTCGAGACTGATCCGGCCGTCCTGCGCGTCGACGATACTGATCGGGTGCAAAAGCGCAGGTTCCTGGGCTCGCCGCAATTCGGCAAACTGATCGGCGGTGGGCTCGCGCGGCGCGCCGACCGGCTCCCACGGACCGCGCGGATTGCTTTCGTCGCGCTGCGCCTCCCACACTTCCATGGGATTGGTAAACTCATCGTCGATGCGCAGCAGGCAAACGCCATGACGGCCCGGCTCCAGTCCGTCGATTTGAAGCCGCACCGACGTGCGGCCGGACTGTGTGATTGCATCGACGGAGTGGATCAGCGCGATCGAGGCGCCGCCATCGGCAAGTTTTGTAGGCAGGATGGCCAGTCCGTCTATATCCGGATCGAGTTTCGGATATGCTGTCGCCTCGCAGAGTGTATCGCCCAGCGTTGCCAGCAGTTCGAGCGACGTCAGGCCGGGCTTTTTGATCTGCTCGAAAGGCGGGGCGGCGTCGACGTCAGTTGCCAGCGTGCTAAGATCGGTCTTGTGCTCCCATTGCGCCCGCCGAAAATTGCGGGGTCCGAAGTAAGCAAAGATCGTTCTCTGCCCCCAGCCGCCGATGAAGGCGTGATCGTTGCTCAGAAACGTGAAGTCGGCCGCCTTGGGCGCGATGATGCGGCGCTCGTGCTGCTCGATGATCTTGCCGATGATGGCGGCATAATAGGCCCTTCCGTGCCACGAGTGTTGGTCGGACCAACCAAGCTGCGGATCGCATTCATCATTGACGATCGGCAATTCAGCGAGCCGTGGATGATGCTGCCTCAAATAGTCGACGACGAGCAGCGTGCGGTCGATGATGCCGTTGCTGTTGGGCGTCAGATCCTCGATGCTGCCGTTGACGCCCTTTTCATGGATGGAAATGAAGTCGATCCGCGGCGGGCCGTCGTTGGTCAGGCAGCTCACGCCTTTATCGCAGTGCGCAACGATGGCGCGAAAGATCGGCGAGAGCGTGCGCGCGGTCCCGGGACCGCCCATCGGCAAGGCGCGATCGACGGCGTCGAGCCCGGCGACGCAGGCATCGTAGTAGTTTGTGTAGCCCCTCTCACCGTAGGTCCACCAGCCGGAGTCCGCCTCATTGGTCGTCTCGAAAAACCAGCTGCGAAGCTCCTCCATGCCATAGCGCCCGGCATAACGGTCCGCCACCGCCGTGACCAGGTCGCGCCACGCCTTGACCTGGTCGATGTTCTCATAGTCGGTAAAGATGCCGGATGGATTGCCCATCAACTCGAAGAACGGTTTGAGCCGATGCTCGACCATCACGTCGAGAGCGCGGTCGAGCAGCGACCAGTCATATCTGGGGTTTGCAATGCCTCCGATCACCGTCAGCAGGTTGAGCAGATAGTGAATGCGTAGATAGCGGACGCCTTCATGCGGTACGCCGCCGAGATAGGCGACCATCTGGCGCATTTCCGGCTCCAGCAGCAGTTCTGCGGGAGAAAAGCCCGTGCCGCGCCAGAAGCGTTTGAAAGGACGCACCGGCTTACTCACGTCAACATTTATCTGTGTGCGCTGGCGCATTCGCGCAATCTCCTTGGTTGATCGAAGAGGCTATTTGAACTTGGCGCGCATTGCGTCGATGCCTGGAATGACCCCGGTCAGATGCTCATGCTTCGGGTCGAAGCGTTGGATAAGGCCGCGTCGGTGCTTGCCGACAAGGATGGTGAAGATATAGCTGCGGTGTCCGGGCGAGGTGACCGTCGGATGATAACCGCGGTCGAGCAGGAACGTATCGCCGCTGCGGGTCATGAATGTCTCGACCGGCCCGTGCTCCTCATAGACGATCTGTCCACCGAAACCGGTCTCCGGCCAGAAACGGTAATGGTAGAGCTCTTCGTGACGACTTTCGACATCGCCGCACTCGGTGTCGTGCTTGTGGGGCGGGTAGCCTGACCAGCAGCCATCGCCGGCGTAGAGTTCGCTCACCAGGAGATGACCGCAGCGCCCGTTCTGGCGTTGGCCGAGCAGATGGGCTATGCGGCGCTGACTATGCGTCTCCGAGGAGCCGACATTGACCGCGTCGACCTCTTCAGGCGTGACGCGGAAAGCTGCATAGCGCCTCTCGCAGATCCCACCGGCGACGGCGATCTCGACACTCTCGCTTATTGCCGTGACGACGACCTCCGCATCGACGGGCGCATAAACGGAATCCGCGTCACCTGACCAGATGTCGGCGCGTTGGCCGACTGCTTCGAAGCGAATGCCGTCGACTTCGATGTCGACCCTGCCCGAGAGCACGACATAGAGGCTTTCATGCGCCGGCAGCCGCCTTCGCTCCTGACGGCCGGCGCAAAGCTTGAGAAGGTCGAAATAAATCAGCTCCAGGGTGGCCGACGATTGGTCGACGAGCGGACGGGCGCGGATCTCGCTAAGGGAAATGAGTTCGGGCATTCAATGCAACTCCGCAAGTGCGTGCTCGTCGAAGGGGGTGAGCTTCAAGGTTTCGGCGTGGTGGCAAGCGACGGAATGGCCATCCATCTTGACTGGCCGCAGTGGCGGTACGTGGCTCTTGCAGAGGTCTGTAACGTAGCGGCAGCGGGGGTGGAACGGACAGCCTGAAGGAGGGTTCGCCGGATCCGCCACTTCGCCGGCGAGCCGGATGCGGCGGCCTCGGCGGCGCAGCCGTGGATCCGGGATCGGAACGGCCGAAAGAAGGGCCTCGGTATAAGGGTGGCGAGGGCTGGCGAAAATGGCGTTGGTCGATGCCTTTTCCACGACCCTCCCCATATACATGACCGCGACGTTGTCGCAGATGTGACGAACGACCGAAAGGTCGTGCGCCACGAAGAGGTAGGTCAGCCCGAAACGCTCCTGCAGATCCTGCAGCAGGTTGATTGTCTGCGCCTGGACGCTCACGTCCAGAGCCGAGACAGCCTCGTCGGCGATCACCAGACGCGGTTCGGGCGCCAGCGCGCGGGCGATGCTGATGCGCTGCCTTTCTCCGCCCGAAAAGGCGTGCGGATAGCGGCGCATGAATTCGGGTCGAAGTCCGACGCTGCGCAGCAGCTCGGCGACCCGATCCACCAGTTCCGAGCCGGTTGCGATCCCATTCACCTTCAGCACCTCGCCGATGATGTCGATGACACGCATGCGCGGGTTAAGGGAGGATTGCGGATCCTGGAAGACGACGCGGATATCGCGGTGGATCTCTTTCAGCCCCGGTCCGGACAATGTCGCAAGATCGATGGGCGCACCGCTGCGCCCGGTATAGACGATCTCGCCTGCCGTCGGGCGGTAAACACGCAGGATGGTGCGTGCGAGCGTCGACTTTCCGCAACCGGATTCGCCGACGATGCCCAGCGTCTCGCCGCTATCGACGCTGAGTGACACGCCGTCGACGGCCTTGATATGGCCGACGACACGCCGGAATGCACCTCGATGGATCGGGAAATGCATTTTGAGATTCTGCAATTGGAGCAGCGGGTCCTGTCGCCGGGGTGCGTCAGCCGTCATCGGGTCTCTCCGTGCAGGAGGCAGCTTGCAACGTGGCCTTTCGAAATCGTAACCGGCTCGGGAGCCTTTCGATCGCAAAGCCCTGCCACCGCCTTTGCGCAGCGCGGGTGAAAGCCGCATCCCTGAGGACGGTCTAAGGGCGAAGGCACCATGCCCTCGATGGTCGGGAGCCGCTTTGTCCCACCGGCATGCATCCGCGGAACCGATTGCAGGAGCGCCCTGGTGTAGGGATGTGCCGGCGCGTGGAAGATGGTGTCGACGTCGCCGGTCTCGACGACTTTGCCCAGATACATGACGACCACATCATCGGCGATCTCAGACACCACGCCGAGATCGTGGGTGACAAACAGCACCGAAAGATTGAAGTCGGCCTGCAGCGTCGAAAGCAGGTCGAGGATATTAGCCTGCGTCGTCACGTCAAGTGCCGTGGTCGGCTCGTCGGCGATCAGGAGCTTTGGGCGACAGGAAAGCGCAAGCGCAATACAGACGCGCTGGCGCATGCCGCCGGAAAATTGGAAAGCGTAGCTCTCCATACGCTCCGTCGGGCGGGGAATGCCGACAAGCGCCAACGTCTCGATCGCATGCTCTTTCGCTTCGCGTCGGCCCATGTTCAGATGCAGGCGAATGACTTCGATCATCTGATTGCCAATCGTGTGGACCGGCGAGAGTGCGGCCATCGGCTCCTGGCTGATCAGGGCGATCTGAGCGCCGCGGATCGCCCGCATTTCCTTGCCGCGTGGATCGAGCGCGACAATGTCCACCGGCGGCTTGCCGGCGTCGGGCCTGTAGCGGATTGCGCCGGACACGACGCGCCCGCCGCGTGGAACCTGGTTCAGAATCGAGCGCCCGGTAATGCTTTTGCCGGAGCCGGATTCGCCCACGACGCACACCGTCCTGCCGCGCGGGATCGAGAAAGACACACCGTCGACCGCCCGCACTAATCCCGCATTGCCGAAGAAATGGGTGTGGAGGTTGTCGACCTCGATCAGCAGGTCCGGCGCCGCGCTCCGGTCGGGCTCTTTAGCGGGCATGCGTTTAGTACTCATAGGGATCTGCAGCATCGCGTATTCCATCCCCAAGAAAGTTGAGCGCAAGGACCGTGATGATCACCGCCAGTCCGGGCAGGAACAACCATGGCGCGTTGGAGACAGCGAGGATGTTCTGCGCCTCCTGCAGCAAGACACCCCAGCTCACCACCGGAGGTCTGAGCCCAATGCCCAGGAAAGACAGCGCCGTCTCGGCCAGGATCATGGTGGGGATCGCCAGCGTCACCGAGGCGATGATATGGCTCATGAACGACGGCACCATATGTCGCCAGATGATGCGCATCTTGGAACAGCCGTCGAGCTGGGCGGCGATAACGAAGTCCTCAGACTTGAGCGACAGGAAGCGACCACGCACCACGCGTGCCATGTCAGTCCAGCCGATCAGCGACAGGATGACAGTGATCCAGAGGTAGACAACGATCGGGTCGGTGCTGATCGGAACGGCCGCCGCCAGCCCCATCCAGAGCGGGATGGTCGGTATCGACTTCAAAAGCTCGATGCCGCGCTGGATGACATCATCCCCCCAACCGCCGTAGAGGCCCGATATGCCCCCTAAAAGAATGCCGAGGATCAGACTGATGGTGACGCCGATAAGGCCCACCGACATCGAGATACGGGTGCCATGGATGGTTCTGCTGAGCACGTCACGGCCCAGCCGGTCAGCACCAAAGAGGTAAAAGGGTTGGCCCGGTTCGAGCGGACCGATCAAGTGACGGTTCGTCTCGAACAGGCCCCAGAACCGGTAAGGCTCGCCCTTGACGAAAAAACCAACAGGGATGAGCGTGTTCGGATCGGGTTCGTAGATACGGCTGAGTGCAATCGGGTCGACCTTGGCGGAGTAGCCGTTCACATAGAGCATGTGGAACGCGCCGTTGGCGTCATAGCCCGCAAACCTGATTCGCTGCGGCGGGGCATAGGTGAAGCGTGGATCGTAAGCCTGCTCCGACATCGGCGCCAGGAACTCGGCGAAGGCGGCAATCAGATAGACGAGTACGATGACGGCGCCGGAAACCAAAGCCACCCGGTGTTGACAAAAGCGCCACCAGATCAACCGCCATTGCCCCGCAGAAGCGTTTGCGTTCTTGGCGGGCCGAATCTCGGGGATGGCCGTTGCCACGGTTTGATCGGCCATTGCGCTTGCCTCCTCTTTAACCGTTGCGGATGCGCGGATCGAGCCATGCAAGAAGCAGGTCGGAGATCAGCGTACCGATGAGGGTAAGGATGCTCATGAGCAGAATGATGCTGCCGGCCAGATACATATCTTGGGCAAAGAGCGCGCTGAGCAGCAGCGGCCCGGTTGTCGGCAGGCTGAGCACGATGGACACCACGACCGCTCCGGAAACGAGATGCGGCAAGACCCAGCCGAGCGTTGAGACGAACGGGTTGAGCGCCACGCGCACCGGATACTTCAAGAGCAGCCTGGTTTCGCTGAGACCGCGGGCGCGCGCCATGTCGACATAGGGCTTGTTAAGCTCATCCAGCAGGTTTGCTCGCATGATGCGGATAAGCGCTGCCGTCGCGCCGGTGCCGAGCACGATGACCGGGATCCACATGTGCTTCATGAGATCCCAAAGCTTGCCCCAGCTCCAGGCCGCATTCATGTATTCGGGTGAGAACAGTCCACCGATGCTCAGCCCGAAATAGTGAGCGCTGAAATACATCAGCACCAGCGCCAGCAGGAAGCTTGGAATGGCAAGGCCGAGGAAGCCGAAGAAGGTGGCGACGTAGTCGCCGACGGAATATTGCCGCACTGCCGAATAGATGCCGATCGGGAATGCCACCGCCCACACGAAGATCAGTGTGATGAGCGAAACCACCACCGTCAGGCTCCCGCGCGGCCAGATAAGCTCGCGGACCGGTTTGTTCCAGTCGAAAGACTGCCCGAAATCGCCGCGCAGCAAAATGCCGCTGATCCACTTCCAGTATTGGACGATCAAGGGCTGATCGAGTCCATAGCGCTCGCGCAGGCCCGCGAGCACCCCGGGATCGATGGTTTCGTTCTGCGACGCCAGCCGGGCGGTCAAAGCAGTCAGGAAATCACCCGGCGGAAGCTGGATGATGATGAATGTGACGATCGAAATCACGAACATCATCGGGATCATGTAGAGCAGGCGTCTGATCATGAATCCGGCCATTTCCTCGCTCCTTGCCGTGTATGTGGGCAGATCTGCTGCGACACGAAACAAGGGCGGCGGCAGGACTTGTCGCCGCCCGGTTCGGAAGGTCAGTTTTCGTAGTAGAAGGTCTCCGGCTTCACCGGCCCGGGGATCATGTAGAAAGAGGTGCTCGGGATGACGTCGGGCACATTGCGCATATTCTTCTTGACGATCCCGACGCGGTCGGGTTCGAGGTTGGTACCGATGATGTAGAATTGGTCGCGTGTAATGGCGAGCAGTTCCTTCATGGCCGCGAGCTGCTGCTCAAGTGTCGCACTCTGCTGCACCTTCCGGTACAGATCCATCTGCTTCTTGGCTTCCTCGCTCGGCTCCTCGGCATTCGGATCGTTGGGGTTCTGGTAGTAAAGACCCCAGGCGGTCGCGAAGCTCGATTCATATTCATGCGGGAAGTACCATTTGGGATCGAGCAGTCCCAGAAAATCGTAGCCTCCGCCGCCGACCCAGCCGATGCCATCGTTCTCGTTGGTCTGGAGACGGGCGAAGATGAGCGAGCGCTCCGTCGGTCGCGGCTGCATATCGATGCCGACGGTCCTCCAGTAGCGCTGGATCAATTCGAGCGCGTCACTTTGGATCGGACTCCCCGTCAGTACGTCTATGGCGAAGGTTACCCGCCTGCCGTCCGGCCCGAGTCTGTACCCTTCGGCGTCGCGAGTCGTCAGTCCCGCCTTGTCGAGATACCGGTTGGCAAGATTGACGTCGTACTTGAGGTATTGGGTCGCCATCTGCTCGTCATAGAGCGCGCTGCCTTCACGCGGAGCGGCCTGGTATGGTTTCGATTGGCCGGCGTAGATGAGCTGGTTGAGCTCCTCGCGGTTGATCGCGTGGCTGAGACCGATGCGAAAGTTCTTGTCTGAGAAGACCTTGCGCAGCACCTTGTTCTTGTGGGTCTGGTTCAGCGTGATAAGCAAGGCGTTTGACCAAGCCGGCCGCGCGATGAAAAGCCTGTATCCGCCCTTTTCCTGATTCTGAACGATGACCGGCCGGGCGTCCGTGGTCTCGATGAAACGGTTCTGCATGTCGATCTCGCCATTGATCGCCTTCAGAATGATCGCCTGTGTGTCCTCCATCACGTCGATGGTGACCTTGTCGAGATAGGGCAGCTGGTTGCCGGCGGTGTCGACTTTCGCATAGTAGGGGTTGCGCTCGGCCACGACCTGCGATGTGCCCACATAGGGGGCGGCCAGCATCCAGGCGTCGAGCACCGGGCGGCCGACATCGCGCCAGCGGCCGGGGAACGAGATCTTGTTGTTGAAGAGCTGCACCCAGTCTGCCGCACCGGCCTGCTTGACCAGCGCGGCAATGCCTTCTGGATTGAAATCCTTGTGGAATTTCTTGAGGTAGTGCGCCGGCGAGGCGGCAAGGATATCGGCGCCGCGGATGGTGGCCATGTTCATCAGGAACAGGCCGTTGGGCGCCTTGAATCTAAACACGACTTTGTAGTCGCCAAGCTTTTCGACTTTGACTGGCTCGCCGCCTGCCGTCAGCCATGCCGGGGGCGAGGGCGTGATTTCCTTGTTGCGCAGGACATGCTCGTCCCAGAAGATCAGGTCGTCGGCGCTGAAGGGCTCGCCGTCCGACCAGCGGGTGCCTTCGCGCAGGGTGAACGTGTATTCAGTGGCGTCGGCATTAACCTCGAAACTCTCGGCGATATCGGGAATGACCTCGGTCCATTCGGGGTTCCAGCGGACAAGCCGGGTATAGCCGATCGAGCGCTCGATCTCGCTGTCGCCGCCGCCGAAAGTGGCGGTGCGCCAGGTGCCGCCGTAGCTGCCAACCGACTGGAGCGGCGCAAGTACGAGGGGCTTTGCCGGCAGGCGCTTGTCAACAGGAGGCAATTTTTTTGCATCGACGAGCGCTTTGAGCTGCGGAGACTCCTGAAAAGCAACTGCAGCCCCGGCCCAGCCGGCGCCCACAACAAGTGCGAGAACGGCAGCACACGCGGCTTGCCGTGGCAGATCTCGGACGAGCTTCATCATTTCCTCCCAATGTGAACCCGCAGAACGCTGTCGTTATCTTAGTCCTTCTTTGTCTTGAGTTACGTTATCGTTACCGTAATTTTCTGTCAAATGGATTCTCCTCGCGCCTAGAATAACCGATATTTTTGCTTGGCTTTGAACTCAGATATGTGCGATATCGTTACCATCTATTTGCAGAGAGACGAGCATTTGACCCGGCATAAGGATTTCGAATCGAAGACCACAATTGCCGACGTGGCCCGCGCGGCGGGCGTGTCGCCGATGACTGTTTCACGCGTATTGAATGGCCATGGCGGCGCCAGTGCCGAAACCAGCGAGCGCGTTGTCTCGGCTGCCAGCGCGCTGAACTACCGGCCCAATCCTTTCGCACGCGGGCTGCGGTCCGACCGATCGAGAACCATTGGATTTCTGGTTCCAGACATTACCAACCCGTTCTTCCCCGAGATTATCCGCGGTGCCGAAGACGCGGCCAACGCCGCCGGCTACAATCTGCTGCTGTCGAACGTCGTGGAAAGCAGCAAGCGCGAGGCCGAGTTAATCGATGCGTTCCTGTTGCATCGTGTCGATGGAATCATCGTGTGCAGCGCGCGACTGCCGGACGCGGCGCTGCACAAGGCGCTTAGCCCACATCGGGCAGCGGTGCTTATCAACCGTGAGGCGCCGAAGGATGTCGCCGGCACGATAATGACCGACTATGAGCATGGCGCTTCGCGGGCGATCAACCACCTCGTGGCGCGTGGCCGGCGCAAGATTGCAATCATTGCCGGTCCTCGCAATTCCTATGGCGGTAAATGTCGCCTGATCGGCATCGGCAAGACCTTAGCCGAACACGGTCTCCAGGCGCCCCGGCCCATTCACTGCCCCCCCACGGTGGCCCCACGGCGCGCCGCCAGCCGAAGGCCGCGTGACGCG
>NZ_JABEPH010000119.1:0-15279 GCF_013004495.1 Rhizobium sp. SEMIA 4085 | reverse complement strand
GTATATATGCGCACCGCTCCAAACGTTGAGGTCGAGAGACTGCTCTACGACAGCAACGCCAAGGCAAGGGCACGCTTCCTCCAGGAATGGCCGGGCTTCACCAGCAAGGACCTGGCTGATGCTGCAGGACACGGATCGAAGAACAAGAGCATGACTGCTTCGCGCTGGAAGGCGAAGGGTAAGGTATTCCCTATCAAACACGGTGGTGCCGAGTACTTTCCCGCCTTCCAGTTCGAGGACGGACAGCCTCTCGAGACGGTCGGCAAGGTTCTCGCGTTGCTCGGCGAAAGGAAATCCGGCTGGCAGTTAGCCTTCTGGTTCACCTCGCCGAATGGCTGGCTTGATGGCAAGCGACCAGTCGACGTCATCAAGGACACCAAGGCTGTGGCGCAGGCTGCGGCGCACGAGGCGGAAGACATCATCGGATGATCTCCCAGCCACCTTCACCGTTTCCCGCCTCGAACTCACACGGGATCAAGGTGGGAACGAGGTTTCATCGCGTCCATGACCAGCGGTTCGATAGCTGCGCGTTCAATCCGGGAAAGGGACGGCCGAGTCGTTTCGCCCCGCTCTTTCTGAGCGGCAAGCCGATCCCGACGCAATACCTTGCCACCAATTTCGAATGCGCCGCCCACGAGACCATCTTCCACGATGTCCCGATCGACGAGCCGAACAAAACCGTTGGTGCCGACAATATCAAACCGCTTTCACACTCAGTTGTCGAGATCAAACGAGACATCGTGCTGGTGCCATTATTCGCGCCAGACCTTGCCAGGTGGCGCATTACACGGGCGGATCTGATCGACACGACGGCCGCTTCCTATGCCACGACTGCTGCGTGGGCTCTCGCAATCCACCAGAACAGGCCGGATGCGCACGGCTTGATCTGGACATCGAAACGCTGCGACCCACAACAAGCTTTGCTGTTGTTCGGAGATCGAGTCTTCGAATCCGACCTTAGCGCAATCAGCAAGACCTCGATTTATGGGAACATCGACGAAATGCGTCAGATATTAGGTTTCGCTGGTCGCGCCGATATTGCCATCGTGCTGTAAGCTCCACCGCGGCGGTTCCCCGGATGGATCAGCCTGTTGGGTCAGGCCCTGAGTGTGTACAATTCGTGAGATCGCAACCGGGTGATCCCTATGCGCCACAACCCTCTTCAGAAATGGGGTGACCGGTTGGTATAGCGAACGCTGGCGTTCCGGTTCGACCACTCCACCTCCCGCTTCGTCGCAAACGGCGGCACGACGTCGAAGAACACACCGAAGACGATCATCGTCAGGCCGAGCGCAGCACGGCCAGATTTAGGAAGGCGCCAAACTGGGAGCCCGTTCCGCCCACCTCAGTCATGTTCACAAGAAAGGCATAACCACCAGCTGCCGTAAAGATTGCCCAAAGAGTCATGGGCGAGCGGAACACACATCGACGGGTTCTTTCTTTGAAAATCGGCAGAGCACCAATCAGAACGGTAACTGTGCAAGCAGCCAATCGCATGTGGACACGGTCCAGTTCCAGGCAGTCGTCAGGCCATAGTCGATCACCGCGATCGTCATAACGACACCGAACAGTGTGCCGCCAAATTTTGCGAAGCCCTCGTTCGCCTTATGATCCGTCTCGGAATTGATGAAGATGCGCCGATCATCTTGCATGGGAAGACCTCCTATCGCTCGCGCTCGTCGCGATCCTGTTCTCTTTTCTCGTCAGCCTCGCGCTGGATTTGCTCAAGCCGCTGTATGTGCTGCTGCGCCGGATCCGTACGGGTGGTGTCACCGGCCCGGGTCGTTAAATGTTCCTGTCGCGCGCGATCAGGATCGGCCAGGTCACGCTCCTGCTCAGGGTCGGCCGGTCGGCGAGCGGGGCCGTCGCCATGTCCGATGTCTTCGTTCATTTCGGCCCGGGTATCTACACTTCTCATTTCCGTGGCCTTGGGCTTGTTGCGACCGTCGCGCGAATGTTCCGCCCGCTCGATCGCAAGCCGCAACTCTTCGTCAACCTGGGCGATCTCCCGGATCAGCGTATTGCCGGCGGCACCGAGCTCGGCAGCCTTTGCGATCTCCCGCTGCAGACCGGCTTCCAGTGTTGCCTTCTGGGAATCGAGCTTCCCGAATTCAGCTTTCTCGATCTCGTCCCGGTAGCGCTCGACCTCCACCATGACCTGATTGGCCGTCTCGACCGCGCGCAATCCATGACGGCCGACGGCATCGTCCCAGCGGGTGCGGGGGTCGTCGTCCTGTTCCCGGGCCGCGCGCTCGCCATCTCGCTCAGGCGGAACAGACCGTTCCCTCAGTTCCATCAACTCACGCCGGACATTGACATGCTCGCGAGCCGCTGTAGCGATTTCGTGGAAGCTCTTCCTTTGCTCGTCGGGCGTGACGCGCTCGGCTTGGAGCAGCGCTGTTTCGACTCGCTTCTCGTAGACTTCGAATTCCTGACGTGTCATGTGGCGCATGGTCTCGCCCTCCGAAACGACTTTCATCAACTTTACCAAACTTGTTCTGAATTGCGAGTAGAAATTTCCGTTTCCGGATCCCTCCGTCTCAACCGACTTGATCCGAGAAGCTGCTGATTCCAGTCGCTTTATCTGATTGGACGCAAACTGTCGCACATCGGAATCCTGGGCTTTTCTCGCGAGCGTCAACCATTCCTGGCGGGCGGAATTAGAATAAATCCTGCTCTCTTCCGTCCGTGCGACACTCTGCCGATCCGCTCGTTTCGCATCATAGCGCAGTTGCGCTGCGGGGCTCGTCCCCTCGTGCTGCGTGCGGCCAGCCCGGCTGGTGGGACGGACCTGGTTCCTGGTGTAGACGGCAGCACTCGCCCGCTCGCGTCGGTCCGTCATTTCCATGCGGATGCCGCGGGCACGCGCTTTCTCCGCCAGCGTTACCCTCCAGCGGCGGAAAGCAGGAATGGTCGTCTCGATTCTGTCGCCGGCATCCGAGCGCATCGCAACGATGGCGTGGACATGCACATGCGGCCGCTTGCCTCCCGCATCCTCCGCCTTTGGATCCTGGAAAGGATCGTGGAGGGAAAAAACATAGCGATGACCGGCGAACTCCTGGGCCAGGAAGTCACGAGCGGCCGCATGAAACGCCTGAACATCGGTCCCGGCTCGCGCCGACATGATCACATGCATGACATCGCGGGGCTTGCGACTGTGAAGCTGATCGCGCCATTCGAGCTGCACCAGATCACCCGCCTGCTTTGCATCGGCGATTGCATTGCCCTTGTCATCCTGGACGGCACCATGATGCCGGTCGACCAGGTCGCGCAGTCGGCTCAATCCGTAGGCGCCTCCATTCCCGTAGCCGGAAAAACGAAAGGCCATTTTCTCTTCTTGCTCTGCTCCCTCCCCGCCCAGACGACCCTGTACGATCTCCGATGCCTTCTTATCGCCAGTGAGCCGCTCGCCTTCACTGTCGCGCAGGATGGTCACACCTTCGATCCGATAACCATTCCCGTCATCGTGCGGCGTGACTGCATAGGCAAAGCTCCGGTCGCCAAACCCGCGTTTGAGCAACACCCGCGCCCGCTCGTGAACATCCACAGCCGGATCGGCGGGCTCCTTCACCTCAAGCGAGAAGGCGCCGATGTCCCGGCTCTCAGCGCGGTTCTTCATCAGATGGTCCCATTCGGCGCGGACAGTCGCCAGCTCATCGCGTCCTTTAAGTTGCTCGCCCCGCTCGTTTTCGACGACGATACCGCCATTGCGCGAGACGTAGTTGACCATCGCCCCGAGCCGCCCACCGCCGCCGAAAGACGCCATCTTGACGACAGCCGGCTGACTGCCCGAAGCGAGCCCTGCAAAACGGGATCGCATGGATGGCTCGGACGCGTGGCCCTGCCTCTTGGCCCGAGCAAAGATGCCGGACCTCTTTCCAAAGCCTAGGCGTCCGGCACCGCTGCCGGGCAGCGGCGATGCCGTCGGCACGACGCCTCCCCGGCGACGGAGTTCATCCTCGTCCGTAAATCTCCGGTGAAGAAGTGACTGCTCGCGCAAGAGCACCGTCTTCCGCCGTTCCCAGTCGGTCTCGAACGCGCCTGGAAAGAACTCCATCACGTCGCTCCCCGGCGCCGCCGCACGCCCCGTGCCGCGTAGCTTCTCAGCTCCAGAACCACCGCTGCGACGAGTCGCTGAACCTCCCTCAGTTCGAGCGCAAGGTCGGCATCGGAGAGACGACCACTGGCGTTTGCACTGCGGGCAAGCTGATTGAGGTTCACCCCAACCGACCGCATGTCCGAAATCAGCATCTCGAAGACCGCACGATCGTCGTCGGTCAGGAATGGGCGTACACCTGCCCCTTCCAGCGTCAGCGAGCGCATGAAGGCGGAAACCGTCAGGCCAGAAACCTCGGCAGCGGCGTCGATGGCGGCAAGTTCGCAGGCGCTAAAGCGGGCGTGCACGACCCGATCCTTCCGCCCGTCGGGCGATCCCAGCGCCACCGCGCCTCGACTGTCCACCGCCATCTCTGCCTCCCTAACGAAGCGCCGCAGGCGCCCATCGACGGCTCGTCCGTCGATCATCAGCAATTTGTATCACAAAATTGCGTATCCTGCCAAATGCAAGTTTACCGTTTTTATTCCAATGCTCAAGCCCTGCTTGCAGAACTTTTGCACGTCTGAAAATCGACATTTTCGTTTAATGTCGCTCTCCGGCACCAAAGCATCGATCGGCACTCTCATATAGTGCTTCGTCACCATATTATTGATTAAATTTGTTAAATGGCGTGTCTACATCGCTGATCGATGCGAAAACATCGTGTGAAACGCCAATATGAATATGAAGGAAAACCTCACCGCTACAGCGACTATCGCGTTGCAAAAGATGGCTTGACGGAAGCGGAAATAGAATAATATTTATTCTCATCAGAACCGACGCGCGAGAGAGCGGACGTTCATTTTCCAGGGAAGGAGAAGCGGGTATGGGCAGGATCTATGCCGCTGTGAGCAGCAAGGGCGGAGCCGGCAAGACGACACTGGTCACCTTGATCGCGGGCGAATACGCGCTGCGTGGCGGGCGGGTGCTTTTGATTGACGCCGACGGCAGGCTCAACCTGACCGGCTGGTGGAAACTTTGCCACAGCAAGGAGAACGTGCCGGAAAATATCGATGTCGTCATTGCGGCCTCGCATCGATCAATTGAGGCGGAGATCTTGCGTTCAAGTGTGAGTTTCGACGTGATCATCATCGATGCGCCAGGCGTCGACAGCACGGTGCAGGAAACGATCATCGGTTCCTCCGAACTCGTTCTGTCTCCCATTCAACCCGGCATCAAGGAGATCGAGGCGGCCGGACAGGCTGCGGCGAGCGTCAACGAAATCAACGATCGTGGCGGCTTGGACATCATGCACCTGAATGTCAGAACACGGATTACCGTGCCCGGACGCAACCTTGAAGCCTATCGCTATGTCCGACCCTTCGTCGCAGGCCTGCAGGAGGCTGGTTACCAGACAGCCCTTCTCGATACCGAGCTGTTCGAGCGCAACGTTTATCGGGAAATTCAAAACGGGCTCGGGACGCTGCAGATGCAGGAACTGACCGATCCTGTGAGAAAGGCCCGGCTGGAAGTGCAGACCCTTGTGGACGAAATCGAGAGCAAGCGCGGCGGCCAAAAGGGAGCTGCAAGGTGAGCAAGGGCGGGCTGTATCTCAGCGACTTCACGATTGCGGCGAAGTCTACGGCAAAGCCGGTTCCCTCTGCCGGACCGGTGGGTGCAGAGCGACCCGAGGAGGAGAGCACCCAGACCGAGGCCGATGCATCGCCGGCAATGCTGACGAAGCGCACCCCGGCCGAGCAGGAGAAACGTGCGAGAGACCGGGCCGCGATACGAGAGGATGCGCGTTCCAGTCTCAAGAACCTCAAGCGAGCCAAGCAGCGGGAGATCAAGTTCTATGTCAACGTCGCGCTGGATCAGGCGACGAAAGCACGCCTGAAACGGGCGGCCGATGAGAACGATCTCAAGATGGCTGCTGTCATGAAGGCCGCGATCGACTTCTATCTCAAGGAAAACGGCTATTGAAGGCAGCAGCTCCGCTTCCGGACAGCGCGGTGAATGGAGTTCGAACCATGCGACAGTTCCTGATCGGCGGCGAAATACAAACAGAAGATGCCGAGAGTTTCCAGGAGTGCGTGACCCGGTCCTATCGAGACAAACTTCGGCCGCTATGCCTTTGCAGAGAACCGGGCGTCGCAATGTATATCGCTAACATCGGCAATCAGCTTGTGATCAAGAGAATGCCTCTTTCTGGCAGCGACCATGACCCGGCCTGCCCCTCCTATGAGCCGCCCTATGAACTGACCGGGCTGGGCGCTCTGATCGGTAGCGCAATCAAGCCGGATGCCGCAGCTGGAACCGCCGCCCTCAAGCTCGCTTTCTCGCTTTCCAAACGCGGATCGTCGAGGGGTACAGGCGTGGGCGGCACGCAAGCCGACAGTGTGACGAACGACAGCAGGAGATTGTCGCTGCGTGCGCTGCTTCACCTTCTCTGGCATGAAAGCGGCCTGACGGAGTGGACGGTGCATTGGGCTGGCAAGCGGCATTGGTGGCAGGTCTATCATCATCTTTGCGAGGCCGCCCGCACCCTGTCGGTGCGAGGAGAAATCCTGGCGGAGCGCTTGTTTGTGCCGGAGCCGTTTCGAGCCGACGGCAAGATTGCGATCGAGCAACGACGCGCGCAGGCGATGAGCAGGCTGTTTCGCTCGGATGCAGGAGGCAAAAAGATGATGCTGCTGGCTGGGGAGATAAAAGAGTTCACCTCGGCCAGAAGCGGCCAACAACTCGTCATCAAGCAGATGCCGGGTTTCCGCTTGCATCTGGAGGAGATAGCGTGGCGGCGTCTGCAGCGGCGCTTCGAGGTCGAACTGGCATTATGGAGGCACAACGAGAATTCCCATCTGGTTGCGATCGCAACGATCGAGGGTCTCGCTGCGGGCTTCGTATCGATCAATGAGATCGCGCTGATGACCGTGACCGAGCATTGGCTGCCGATCGAGGATGCCCATGAGGAACGGCTCCTCGAAAAACTCGTGCGGTTCCGCGGCAAAACGGTAAAGGGATTGCGCTTCAATCTCGCCCGCAGCCAGCCGTTCGCAAATGCGATCCTCCCGGAACTGCGCCCTCAGCCGATGGCGCTCTATATCGTTCCGCCGAACGCCGATGACGGGTTCGAGGCGACCCTGGCGGAGATGATCGAGGCGCGGCCCGACTTGGCGGCGTGGGTTTGGCGTGTCTCTGACGGCGAAATGCCATCACTGCCCGGGGAACCAAGTTAAATCACCAAACCCGCCTTACGCATCACTGTCGTGAATCAATCGGCGCCGACCAACTCCCCTGCCCTGGTTGTCGACATGAAGCCGAAGGAGCGGGCCTCGAAGGCGCTTCATCGGGCTTAACCCTATCAGTCTCGATGGCTATGTCGATCTCGACAAAAAAGCGACCTCGATCGCCAGCCTGAAGCTTCGAACCGATGCGCCGGTCGATCCGGCGGTCCGCATGGCGAAAGCCTCCTTCAGAACGGAGGCTCAGCGCTGATGCGGCCTTCCTGCTCGGCTACCATGACCTCGCGTTCGGCGAGCGCCAGTTCAAGTTCGGCGTAGATCTGGCGGCGTTCGGCTGCATCGGCGTTCCGCAGTTCGGCCTTGAGTTCTTCGATGGTGCGGTCGAGTTCGTTCGTCATTGTCGTCTCCTTGATGTTTGTGAAAGACGACGGCCCCGGTCATCGCGGAATGCAGGGGTCAAGGAGCGCGGAACGCGACCGGCGGAGCCGGCGAGTGGGGGAGCCGAATTTTTGACGCGGCCACGCAGGGGCAGCGGATGAAATTTGGGGGAACCGCTCGTCCTTGAGGCCTTCATTCCGCCATGGCACGCTTGGACGGACTGAGCAGATTTTAGTTCCCCTGTGGCACCCGAAAAGCCGGAAGCGGGCTCAATGCCTGCTTTCGGCTTCACCATGCGGGGAAGGCCCCGCCTTTCGGCAGGGCCTCCGATGCCTTGGTTCAGGCTGCTTCACGGTTCGGGCGAGACCAGACGAGGACATAGTCGCCGTCGGCTTCGGCCGGCCACAGTGCCGCGCTGATCGGAGCGTTGAAGCTCGGGTCGTCGAGCTTGAGCGAGATATAGGGCTCGCCGCTGCCCGAGACCGCCTTCCATCCGGCTCCGACTTCGGCGCCGTTGGATACGGCTCGGAAGTCCGGGGCGTCGCGCGAGACTCGCTCGATCGAGTGCAGGCGGACCTTCATGGCAACCGTCAGAGTGCGGACGTTGCCCTGGATGACGTTGCCGTTGGTGATGAATTCGCCGATGACTGCCATGATCTCGTTCCTTTCCGTTGCTCGAGCCGCGCCCATCGCGGCCTCGATGGCGGTGGAAGGACCGGGGGCGATCGCCAACGCACCCGCCGGGGCCCCGTTGCGCCTGCGCAGCGGGGTGGACGGGCTGGAACGTAGTGGAAGGCGGGCAGGCCCGGCTTTTTTGTTTCGCGATGCAAAGCCGGAGGCGGCGGAAAAAAGCCGGAGACGCCCGTTGCGGTCAGTTGATCGAGACGCAGTCGTCCGTCGGTCACACCAGCCTCATCGAGGTCTGCGTCGGCGCACGCATGTAGAAGAGGAGGGGACCGAGGCGAGACGCATCGTCGTTCACACGCCAGCAAAGGCAACGTCGTTCAGGGCAGCGTTTTCGGCACACCAAGGAGCGTGTCCACTTATTCGGTCGGGGCCTTTGCCGATGCTGCCGATTGTCATCGGTCCTCCAGCGGCCAAGTCGCGGCCGGTATGAAAGAGATTCGCGGCGGAAGTTCGAGATTCTCTCGTCACATCCGGCAATCTCGACCGCTTCCGATCCTGCCTTTGCGGCCCGGCCGCATTGCGGAAACCACCTCATCTGATCACGGCGACGGGCAAAGCCGATACGGCTCCGGCCCCACCGCAAGGCGAGGATGTCCCCGCCTCATCATCGGGTGAGGTCGATCCGTCCGCCATGGACAGCGTGGACTGGGCGTAGCGCCTGGCGGATGTGCATGCCCCAGGTTGCATGCACTTGCGTTTTGCCGAAGTCGGGCCTCCGCAGATCTTCGGCATCGACGATCATCAACGCGCCGCGCGCAAATTGCGCACGGCAGAAACCGGCGGCCGGACGGAGTGGGAACGCGGCTTACACCGCCGCCCCTTCGTCTATCTGATCTGGTTGCAAGTGGTGCAGGTAGCTGACAGCGCGCTGCGCATGACCGGCCGCGACAAAAATTGCACGCTTGTCGCTGGCGAGAACCTTGAGCCAGGCGTCAAGATAGCTCGCATGATCGGGCCGCGGCTCGAGTTCGGGAACGATGCCGAGATCAGCGCAAAGGAAGCAACTGCCGAGCTCGGCGATCAGTTCCTCGCGGGCGCGTTCGCTTTGATCCCTGGCATAGCGGCTGAGATCGCGATCCAGTCGGTGTGGCGCCGCCGTCCAGTGGGTCATTTCGTGACTGAGGATCGCAACATAGGACGCAGCGTCGCGGAAGGCTTCCAAGGCTGGCATCTGGATGTAATCACGGGCTGGGGCATAGTATGCCGTCGATCCGCCGTGCCGGATCAGTGCGCCGGTGTTTGCAAAGAAGCGATCGGCATGTCCGATACGGACAATTGGATCCTGAACCGGTGTGACCTGATGGAAGCGCGCATCCAGTCCGGCAATCTGATCGACGTTGAAGACCGTGTACGGCTTGAGAAACGGGATATTGCGCTCAACGTCTTCGCCCATGTCGTTGGTTTCGGTAAGGATGAAGGAACTGGCGAAGACGATCAACGTGCCGGTCTCGCCCTTGCGAACCGCAGCTCCCAGTTCGCGGGCCTGGCGAAACGTCATCCAGGTTGGCGAGGTGAAGCCGCGGGCGATCGCCTCTGACCACAGAAGCAGGACGTTGATGCCAGAATAGGGTTGGCCGTTGTGGCGCAAAGGCCGGGTGATCCGGTCGTTCGCATGTGCTGATCTCCAGGGCTTAATCCAGGGCCGCACCCCCTGTTCGAGTTCGGCGATGATCTTGTCGGTGATGCGGCTGTAGATGTCGGATCGTTGGTGAGTTTGTTGCCTGCTCATGTCGAAAGCTCCGTTTCGAGGCCGCGACCATCGCGACCTGCTACGGCGGTCCGAATGTCGGGCTGCAAGCGCAGGCCAGCACCCGATAGGGCCGGAACGGACGTGGAGGACGGCAAAGCCGTTGCGGGGCGGCGCGGGCCCGACAGGACCTAAACCCGGGGCAGGACGCGATGGTCGCAGCACGCAGGGATTGTTCGACGGCTGGGGCAACATCGTGCCGAATCCGATGACTTGAAGAACGATCTCGCAAGATCGTGCTGGTAAGAACGGCCGCGGTGACCTCGTCAGCGGCCCGGTCGTGCCCGTGACCGTGCGATGTCGATGATGTCGTCGTGTGATGCGGTGGATCTTTCCAGGCAACCCACGCCGGATCTTGAAGTCGGTTTGCCGCACCTACTTCAGCTCAAAGGCGCGGTTGGGCAGATCAAGCTGTCCATTCTGGTGCAAAACCGTCGCAAGGCTGGCGCGCCGGCCGCGATCATCGATGGATTTTCATCGCACGACCGCGCAGCATTCGGGTTCAGTACGAGGGCGCGATTTGTCTTAGGAAGGCCGCAGACGTTTGACATGCAGTTGCCCTTCGGCGATGCGACGACGCCGATGATAGGGCGCGGGGCATCGTCCAGGTTAGCGATTCTTTATACCTTGGCGATCGGTGCGATGACGTGCCCCGTTAAATTAGGCCGTTGGAACTGGAATTTTTCACCGACTGCGCCGGCAAGCTTTCCGCGGGAGACACCGAGGGTGCCCCCTTATTTTTTACGCGGAAGTCGACGTGCCAGATGGGCCAGACCGCTCTTGTGAGCGCCTGCCTCTCCCGCCTGGAAGGCTGAACTCAGCTCGCGGCGGCAGGCCCGACCGTCCGGCGCAATCACGCGAACCGGGTCAGACTTCTCGCCCGCGCTTTTGCGGCTTCTTCCTCGCGGTTGCGCGGCTGTTGCGACGTTTCGAGCGCATCGAGCAGTTCGCGGGCACATGCCGCGATCGAACCGACCGCGCGCTCGAACGCCGCCTCATTGCGTTTCGCCGGTTTGGTCGTACCGCTCAGCTTTCGCACGAACTGCAGCGCAGCGTCATGGATTTCCTCGTCCGTCGCCGGCGGATCGAAATTGAACAGCGTTCTTATGTTTCTGCACATGGCTTGCTCCCAAATCTTCATTTCCTCCCCACCTTAAGGGCGGGCGGCCGCTTAAACCGCGCCAGGGGGCTATTTGCGAAATGCCCGTGTACGTTTAGATAAAGCGCCGCCAGCGGAAATCTAGAAGATTAGACCTGCTGTCAACGTCTCTTCACAATCGATCCGTAGTGAAAAGAAGCGCAAGGTAGGAGCTCATGGACAAACCCTGGACCGTCAGCCACGGACCGATCGTAGCAACAGAGTTCGATGTTCAAAAGGCAGAGGCGATCCGCGTACTGCTGATCCGTCCGATCGGCATTCTCCCCAATAAGCCAGGCGATCCGATCCGTCCCTTCGCCCTCGGCCTCTTCAACGATATCCGTGCGCTGGCAAAGCCTGATGTCAAAGCGACGGCATTGCGCCGAGCCGTTGGCTCCTTTGTCCACTCAAAACGGTACTATTTCGCGAGCGCCCAACCTGGCTCGATGCGCCATGATATCGATGGCAAGCCGGTGGAACCACTTTCGACCGAAGACCGCCTTGTTGCGCAGCAACGCTTTCTCAGCCTGAAACGAGGCAACGACGAGAACAGCGCCTCCAGTATCGAGCCGGCCGCTTCCCCAGCTCCCCCAAGCAAGACTGAACAGATCCGCGCCGCCCTTCTCAGACGGGATCGCCAGACCTGACGAGCGCCATCTATCTCGCCTTGGTGGGCAGATCTCTCATGATCTGTGCGTGGAAGAACGTATCGATCAAGAGCTGGCGCGCACAAAGCGAGCCGACAAGAATTCCCTTCCGGCCCCGCGTCAGGCGCTTAACACGGTCGAAAATCACGCCTGCGTTTGAGTTTGCCGCCCAAACGCGCGGTAACAGAGCTGCTTCGATGTCCGAACCTTCTGCAAGCGGAAAAGGCCGGGCGAACCCGGCCTTCGTACTGTCGGATCAATCGGCGTCAGGCCTGCAGGTGGTCCGCCGACATCTTGCCGGACTTGCGATCCTTGACCAGCTCATAGGTAATCTTCTGGCCGTCGTTGAGGCCACGCAGGCCGGCCCGCTCGACCGCGGAAATGTGAACGAAGACATCGCCGCTGCCGTCATCGGGCTGGATGAAGCCAAACCCTTTTGTTGCATTGAACCACTTCACGGTACCCGTCGCCATAGCGTCTTCCTTTGATCATTTAATCCTGCCGCACCCTGGTGCGCCAAATCGGAACTTGCGGCGACATAAATAGACGCTTCTGAATGCAAGGCAAAGGCAAAAATCCGCTTTGCGGCATCACACTGCCCATTCAGATCGTTAAAGTCCTGCGGTTCACCGGGCTGTCTGCCGCCGCGCTGCTTTCCTGACGATAATGCTCAGGCTTTTCCCGACTGGGATCCGCGGCGACGCTGCTTTGCAAAGTTTTCGCCATACCAATCGAGCGAGCCATTCGCATGAGCAAGCATTCAGAAGCATCATGATGTCCTCGCGGTGGGCAAACTGTCGAAATGTCGATGTAAATATCGGCCAGAAGGGCGGCGAACGAGATCGCTGAGGGATGGACGGTCCCTGCGCCGCATTGTCGTCGATTTTTGAGATCGATCGTCGATGTACTTGCGCAGGCTTGCGCCAACACAATGAACCCAGAATGTGTAACCTGTTTGCGACTATCCCCAAAACAAGGATACCGGGTGCTTTTCACACCGGCATCGCTCCATTATGACAGATTTGTGACAGTTAAATGGGATGTCGATGATCAGCTGGTTTCGTAGACTCATGCCGCGTGAAGATCGTTTCTTCGATCTCTTCGCGCAACATTCGCGCACCGTAGTCGGAGCTGCCGAAGCCTTGAACCAGTTGTTAGCTGGCAGCGAGATCGAGCGCCATTGCGAGACGATCGTTCGTCTTGAGAATGAAGCTGACGAAATCACGCGCGAGGTGATGCTTGCCATCAGGAGAAGCTTCATCACTCCTTTCGATCGTGGCGACATCAAGGATCTCATCCAATCGATGGATGACGCGATCGACATGATGCAAAAGACGGTCAAGACCATCCGTCTGTTTCAGCAGACTTCGTTCGATCCGGGCATGCAGGAGATGGGTGCGACCATCGTCCAGGCGGCACATCTGATAGCGGAAGCTATTCCGCTACTCGACCGGATAGGATCCAATGCGCCTCGGCTTACAGCCATCGCCGAAGAGGTCACTCGGGTCGAAGGTCGTTCGGACGATCTGCATGACCGGGGCCTCAAGGATCTCTTCAGCCGCTACGGCACCTCGGATCCAATGGCCTATATTATCGGCAGCGAGATTTATGGTGAGCTGGAGAGGGTCGTCGATCGCTTCGAGGACGTCGCCAACGAGATCAGCGGTATCGTGATCGAGAACGTCTGATGGAGGTTACACTTGCCTTCCCCCTGCTTGTGGGCCTCATCGGGATTGCCCTGTTCTTTGATTTTCTGAACGGCCTGCACGACGCCGCCAACTCGATCGCAACCATCGTTTCGACCCGCGTGCTGCGACCGCACTATGCTGTCTTTTGGGCAGCTTTCTTCAATTTCATAGCATTCCTGTTCTTCGGGCTGCATGTCGCAGAGACCCTTGGAACCGGCATCATCAATCCGAGTATTGTCACGCCGCAGGTGATATTTGCGGCGCTGATGGGCGCGATCATCTGGAACATTGTCACGTGGATGTTCGGCATTCCCTCAAGCTCCTCTCACGCCCTGGTCGGCGGGCTGGTTGGCGCGGGACTTGCCAAGACAGGCTTAAGCTCGATTGTCTGGAGCGGTCTGCTCAAGACGGCGGGCGCCATCGTCATGTCGCCTATGATTGGCTTTTTCCTCGCGCTTGTTCTGGTGCTCGTCGTCTCGTGGATTTTTGTACGTCAGACGCCCTTTGCCGTCGATCGTACGTTTCGCGTCATGCAATTTGTCTCGGCCTCGCTCTACTCGCTTGGCCACGGAGGCAATGATGCGCAAAAGACGATGGGCATCATTGCAGTCCTGCTTTATTCGCAGGGTTATCTCGGCCAAAGTTTTCATGTGCCGTTTTGGGTGGTGCTCTCCTGCCAGGCGGCAATGGCGCTCGGAACGCTTTTCGGCGGCTGGCGCATCGTCCATACGATGGGCTCCAAGATTACTCGCCTCAACCCGATGCAGGGATTTTGCGCCGAAACGGGCGGCGCGCTGACGCTTTTCGGCGCCACATGGCTCGGTATTCCCGTCTCGACCACGCATACGATCACCGGCGCAATCATCGGTGTCGGTGCCGCAAGACGGCTTTCGGCGGTGCGCTGGGGGCTGGCCGGAAACATCGTCATTGCCTGGGTTGTCACGCTTCCAGCCGCGGCCCTCATCTCGGCTCTCTTCTACTGGAGTTCCCGTTTGTTTGAATAGCGACAGTGTCAGGCAACGCCGAGGGATGCCAAGCTTTCATGCTCACAATGGGCCGCAATCCCATCGAACCGGAAATGCAGCGACACCGCGATCGGGTGTCGCCGCAGTCGCGCTTCGTTTTCTGCATCATACAATGCTAGGACGCGCTTCCGACAAGGGAATAGCCTACGCCTCGCACCGTTCGGATAGCCAACTGATCGCTCACGCCGAGTTTACGCCTCAGATAACGGATATAGACTTCCACGATCTTCGTTCCGGGGTCGAAATCGTAGTTCCAGACGTTGTTCAACAGTCGCTGGCGGCTGCCCACCTTGTTGGCATTGTGCATAAGGTAGCGGAGCAATTCGAACTCCCGCACGGTGAAGTCGATCTCGCGATCCGACTTCGTGACGCGGCGCGTTGCCGGATCGAGGGTTAGTGAACCGACCTGGAGAAGGTCAGTACATTCGAGCGTTGGGCGGCGTCTGCGCAGTGCCTCGATCCGTGCAATCAGTTCGTCGAACGCAAATGGCTTGACGAGATAATCGTCAGCGCCGCTTTGAAACCCGTCCACGCGGTCGCGGATACTCTCCTTGGCAGTCAGCATAAGGACGAGTACGGAGCGTCGTTCCTGCCGGATGATTCGACATACTTCAAGGCCTGTCGCTGTGCCACATCTCCGGTCCCACGAGACTCCTGTGCATCTGTTATGCCGTGTTCGGCTTGCACACAG
>NZ_JABEPH010000118.1:0-15302 GCF_013004495.1 Rhizobium sp. SEMIA 4085 | reverse complement strand
GCCCAGAGCACGACACCGAGCGCGAACATCAGCAGGCCGGCACCGACATCGCCGCCGATCCCAGTAGAGGCAAACAGCGTCGCGCCGACATCCTCGGAGCCAAGCATCACGGCCGCGGCGCGCAGCGCATACAGGGTCACGAGCGCGAGGACGAGTGTGTTTGGGATCTTCCATGTTCGGAAATCGGTCCACCCGGCGTAAAGAAAAAGCAATACTGAAAGCCACGTAGTAAAGCTGACTATTTGTGTCATGCCACCTAACCCTATTGGCGAAGATAATCTACATAAGTCTAGCTCTAGAGCCGATGCGGGCCGCGATGGGACGGTTTTAATGACGAGTTTTGTCGAGTCGCATCTTAACCATAAACTATACGCGTCGATTCGTATTCGTTATCTCTAATTGACTAAATTAGAATTAACAGATTATTAATATATCTAGTCGGAGGGGTGGTCTCGACGGCAAGAGGCGGTGCCGGGGGAATGACGGCGAGCCAAGTAATCTGGAGGTAATTCTCGATGAAAGCACTTGTAAATAGCGTACGCGCTTTCGCGCGGGAAGAAGACGGCGTCGCACTGACTGAATATCTTATTCTGCTTGGTTTGCTGGTCGGCGGAGTTGTTGCATCAGTTGTCCTGATCGGCGAGGAACTCAACACGGCGTGGTCATCGTGGGCGACTTGGTTCCAGGCTCAAAACCTCGAAGCACCGGCTGCGGGCGGCGGCGGCGAGGAGGGTTGATGCACCTCAGCTGCTTCCTGAGCAGCGTTTTTTGAGCTGGAGAGAGGGGTTTTGTTAACGCCTCTCTTCTAAATTAGCCATCTTAGATGGAAGTATCTCACCCAGTGTAGCGAGTAGCGGTGATGCGTTCTTCAACGATTTTCAGTCTCGTTATTGCTTTCGTGCTCGCAGGAGCAGCGGTGTTTGGAATGCGCGAGTATCTCGCCGATCAGCAGGCCCGCCTGCTGGCGATGGGCCGCACCAAGACGCAAGAAAAGTCATTGGTTGTCGCCGCCAAGCCAATGCGCTTCGGCGACCGGATCCGCCCCGAAAATCTCAAGGCCATTCCCTGGCCCTCAAACGAAACACCCACAGGCTCGTTCGCAAGCATCGATGCCGTAGTCGGCGACGATGCCCAGCCGCGCTATGCGATGGCGGCGATCGATCCGGGCGAGCCGGTGCTTTCCTCGAAAATCACCGGTGCCGGCGAGCGTGCCACGCTGTCGGCGGCGCTCGACCAGGGCATGAAGGCGGTTTCCATCCGCGTCAACGACGTGCTCGGTGTCGCGGGCTTTGTGCGGCCGTCCGACCGCGTCGACGTGCTTTTGACGCGGCTCGTGCGCGGCAAGGCCGGCAACGACCAAACCTTTGTCGACGTGCTGCTGCAGGGGGTCAAGGTGCTGGCCGTAGACCAGACCGCGGACGAGCGCAAGGACGAGCCTTCCGTGGTGAAAACCGTGACCTTCGAGGTGACGACCGACGAGGCGCAGCGCCTCACGCTCGGCGCCACAATCGGCACGCTGTCGCTGACGCTTCGCAACATCGCCTCGTCCTCTATCGAAGAGACGCGGCAGATCACCGTCGCCGACCTTGGTGGCGGCCCGATAGCGACCGAACTCGGCAAGGATCTGGCGGAGACGCCAGAGCGGGAAAAACAAGTCCAGATTGTCGAAAGCATTGTCGAACCGGTATTGCCGATTGAGCCAAAGTGGGCAACTGTGGGCGTATGGAACACGACGAAGCGCGAGGAGCACAGAGTCGGCCTGATCCAGTGAGATAGATGCGGGATGCCCGCAACAAGCGCGGCGGCCGAACGAGGGGGGTGAAGGCAGGCATGTCGAGGTGTGGCAAGAAGGGAAATGCAGGGTCAAGAAGCCTTGCGGCACTAGTTGCAGTGTTTTCGGCCTTTGTGTGCTGGGGGCCAGGCTTTGCCGGACGCGCCGACGCACAGGAAAAGTTCGTGACGCTCGGCGGATCGGTCCAGCAGGTCACGCTGCCTCCAAACGAGACGCTGACGCTCAATACCGGCCAGACGTTCGGCGATCTCGTCATCGGCAGCGCCGATATGATCGACGTGGTGCCGCTGTCAGACCGGTCGCTGTTCATCCGCGCCAAGCAGATCGGCGCAACCAATATCTCGGTCTATGACGACAGCAAGAGATTGCTCGGCGTCATCGACGTCCGTGTCGCCAGCGATTTCAGCGAGGCGGCCCTCGCAATCCGCTCCGCCGCGCCCTCGGCCCGGGTTAGGGTATTCAACTCCAACGATCGCATCCGCGTGACCGGCATCGTCCGTGATGCCGTGGAATTGCAGCGGGTGATTGAAATTGCCCAATCCTATTCCGAGCGGCCGGTGCTAAACCAGCTCAAGGTCAGCGACAGCCAGCAGGTGATGCTGGAGGTACGTGTCATCGAAGCCTCGCGCCAGACGGGCCGTGACCTCGGGATTGGTTGGTCCGGACAGGGCAACAACGGCATCGGCAAGGCAACGACCAGCCAGGGCATCGGAGTGGACGACGGCAGCCTCGTCCGCACCCTGCTCGACCCCAAGGGCGCAGCGACGGGTATGCAGCCCTTCGGCCAACTAATCGCAAAGGTGCTGGAAATCTCGGGCGGCCAAATTGACGTGGTGATCAACGCGCTCGAGCAGAAAGGTGTGGTGCGCCGACTGGCGCAGCCGAACCTGATCGCCATGAGCGGCTCGACCGCCAGCTTCCATGCAGGCGGCGAGGTACCGATCCTGACGACGACGACAAACGGCGCGACCGTCGCCACCCAGACCGATTATCGTCCCTTCGGCGTGCGGCTGACTTTCAAGCCGGTGGTTCTCGATGACGGCCTCATTAATCTGCAGATCGAGCCGGAAGTCTCCGAGCTCGATACATCGATCAACGTCAACGGCAATCCGGGCTTCATCTCGCGCGCTGCCAGCACCACGGTGGCGCTGCGCGACGGGCAGAGCTTCGCAATGGCGGGGCTTTTGCAGTCAATCAATGCCAAGGACATCCAGCAATTGCCGGGTCTCGGGCAGATACCGATTCTCGGCGCGCTGTTCCGCTCGACGAGTTTCCAGAAAAAGGAATCCGACCTCGTCATCGTCGTCACACCGCATATCGTGCGGCCGGCCTCGCCAGGCGAGGACCTCTACAGTCCGCTCGACCAGACACGTTCGTCGAACGACGCGGAGCTGTTCGCGCTCGGTATACTGGAAGTGGACAAGGACATGCTGCGGCGCTTTCGCAACGGCGAAGGTGTGAAGGGCCCCTATGGCCATCGTCTCGATCTGGACAAGGGAGGCCAACTTGCTGTCGCAAAAAGATAAGCGCGCGCTTCTCGTCCTTATCGTCGCCAGCCTCCTTTCCGGCTGCGCCGACTACATGAACCATCGCGACTCGATCACCTTCGGGCTCGGGAACGCCGTGGAAGCCAACAAGGCCATACATACGCAGGACCCGTTCCCGCCGCAAGCGCAGCGAACTCGTATCGCCAGCGACGGCAAAGTGATCCGCAGGGTGGTCACCGATTACCAGAACGGCGGGTCGGTTATCGTGCAGCCGGTTCCGGCCATGGCGGCCAATGGAACGGCCGGTGGGGCAGCCCTCGGCAGGTAACTATCGAACGGCATGAACGGCGGCAGCGCCGGAAGGAAAAGACGCACAAAACACGGACGTCACGGCGATAGCGCCGCGATGGGGGTATGCCAATGCTTAGCAGGGTTATCCGACGGTTCTGGAATGACCATCATGGCTACGTCATCGCCTTGACGCTCGTCGCCATGCCGCTGCTTCTCGGCTTTTCGCTGCTGGTCATCGATGTAGGCCGTAGCGGCAATCTGCATACCGACCTGCAGGCCGCCGTCGATGCGATGGCGCTCGCCGGAGCCCGCGAACTCGACGGCCGCGACGATGCGATCGACCGGGCGGACGCGGCAATCGAGAAAATTGCCAACAGTGCAGCTTTTTCCGGCGGCGGAAACGGCATGTCGCTCGGCTCGTACGTAACGGTGAGCTATGATCCGGGAAACGATGCCGGGAGCACCGTTATTGTTAGATATCTCAAGAGCATACCGGATCAGGATGACGACGACATCGACCTTGACACGATGGAGGCGGAGAACTCCAATGAAGCCTCCTATGCCTGGGTTATCGCCAAAGAACAGGCGATGCAGACGATCTTCCCGATACCAGTCGGCTTCACGCGTGACACAGTGAATGTCTCGGCGGATGCCGTGGCGGTCTACCGGGTGAGCGCCTGCGACGTGACGCCGATGTTTATCTGCAATCCGTTCGAGCCCGTTGGGAACACGAGCGAGACTGCAAGCGAAGATGCGGCAGAGGCTTTACACACCAATTTTGCGGCCGGCAATCTCTATGGCGTGCAAATCGAGCTTCACAGCACCTCGGCATCCAACCCCGGTCCTGGCAATTTCGGGTTTTTGCGAACTCCCTTGGGTAACGGGGCGTCCGTGCTGGCGGAGGCTCTTGCCACCGGTAATCCCGGTACCTGCTATACACGTGACAGCCTCGATACCGAGACCGGTGCAAAGGCGGGGCCGGTCGAAGACGGCGTGAATACGCGCTTCGGCTACTACTCCTCGTCGTTCAATAAAGTGAAGGGCGATTATCGTTATCGTCCAGCCCAAAACGTGCGCTCTGCACAAACGATAACCGGAAAGGGCGGCAAGGGATGCGATACATACGATCCGGTAAAAGTCGAAGACATTGTCGGCGATCCCGCCCAGGCTTTGCCGCTAGGCTACGGAGCGGCCATGAACTCCCTCTCCGGCGGCAAGATCAGCAGCGGCAACAACTGGCAGTATACGACATACTGGAACGTTGCTCAGGGAACGGCCGCTCCCTCAACAAGCACGATCTTAAGCGGCCACTCCAGTTATCCGCAGCAGGCAGCCGGTACACCATCCCAGCCCTCCGCCTACGACGTCTACCGCTACGAACTCACCAATCCGGCGCTCATCAGCCATGCCTCGGCGAACGGCGAGACGGGGACGCCTGCCACAGGCGGCCAGTGCTACAGCGGGCCTGATCTCGCGGCCTATACGGCGGCCGAATATGGCGATCGCCGCGAGATCTTCTCTGCCATCGTAAACTGCGGCTACGAGCAGTCCGTTGGCCATCTGAACGGCCATAAGGCCACCCGCGCGGTCGCCTTTGCCCGGATGTTCCTGACAAAGCCGGCGATCAAGGATGCCGGTGAGCGATATCTCTCGCTCGAAATGATCGACATAACCGGCAAGGGCGGACGCGGTACGCTCGATGAGTTCCTGCGCGAAGAAGCGGAACTCGTCCGATGATGATGGCGCTCCGCAATTTCGTCCGGCAAGGCCTTGGTCTCGGGTTCTGGTCAAGGCAGGAGGGAGCGGTACTGGCCGAAGCGCTGGTGGCGGTGCCCTTTGTGACGCTGTTCGCCGCCGGTATTCTCGAGTTCGGCAACATTTTCTGGGAGCGGATGCAGATCGACGCAGGCCTGCGCGATGCCGGGCGTTACTTGTCGCGCTGTCGGCCGGCGTCGGGGACCTACGCGCCGACATGCAATCAGACAACGGCTAAGACGATCGCCTTTTTTGGAACGCAAACTCCTGCAGCGGACGCCAAACCCCGCGTGCCGGGTTGGAAGGACCCTGCGGACATCACCATCGCGGCGCCCGATGCCGATGGGAACATCACTATTTCTACCGCTCACCTCTACCAGACTTCGCCTCTGTTCGACTGGCTCGGAATCGATGCCATCACCATCAGTTCCTTCCATGAAGAGAAGTATATCGGATGGTGACCTTTCGGACATTTGGAGCGTTCTGGCAAGATACCCGTGGCGTCAGCCTCACCGAGGGGCTGCTGACCTTTCCGATCGTTATGCTGGTGTTTTCCGCCTTCGTCGAGTTTGGCTATGCGATGGCGCAGTGGAACCAGACGGTCAAGGCACTGCAATATGGCGCCCGCCTGGCTGCAGTATCCGATCCGCTGACAACGAATTTCGATGCCGTTTTCCCGATCGAAGCCGCCGATCCACTCGACAACGGCAAGGCCGCGCCGAACGATGCGGCGATTGCCTCAACCTGCGGACCGGCTCTTGCAAACTGCACGGCGGCATTGAACCGGATCGTCCTGGGGAACGATGGACTCTGCAGCGTGCCGGGTGACCCCCACCCTGGCATTTGCGACTTCAACTGGCGGATAAAGCCCCAGAATCTGATGGTGACCTACCAGCGCTCGGGACTCGGCTACTGGGGCCGACCGGACGGGCCGGTGCTGACGATGCGGCTGGAGGTGCGCGACGTCACCTTCGATCTGCCAGTCCTCGGGGCACTGCTCGGGATCAACGACATCGTCATTCCAGCCCATCCGGTGACGATCACCACGGAAGACCTCAAGACTTGTTCGACCTGCTGACTCCTTGAATATTGCGTAGGAAAGCGAAATGACAGCTCACATCAACATTGCCGCATCCACCAAGATATTAGTCCTTTCCGACGATGCTGCGGCCGCAAGCCTCATGCTCGATGTGTTCGGTGCGCTGTCGCGTTACGATGTGCGCCATGTGGCACTGCAGGCGCTTGGCGAAAAAGGACGGTTCGATTCGACGCAGTTCGACCTGATTGTTCTCGACGTTGACGACGGCGAATTACTTCACCGTCCGGAACTGTTCGCGTTCCGCACCAGCCATCGGGACGTTCCGCTCGTTGTCGTTTCCCAAGATCTACCGGACGATATGCTGCGGCTGCTCTTTCGCCTGAACGGCAAAGATTGGTTGAAGAAGCCCCTCGAGCGCCGAGCGTTGATCGACATGATCTCGACCCACGCGCCCGGCATCGGGGCAAGCGACAGCCGGGTCCATGCCGTGGTTTCGGCCGTGGGCGGTGCGGGCGCCAGCGTGATCGCTTCGTCGCTGGCGCATGTGCTTGCCCAGCCGACCAAGAATTACGGGCCGCGGGTCAATCTGTTCGACATGGATTTTTCATCGGGGGCGCTCGGCTACTATCTTAACCTTGTCAACGACTACGACCTGAAACCGGTCATCGCCAACCCTTCCCGGGTTGATCTGGAATTCATCGATCTGGTCCGCAAGCGTCATTCGGGCGGCTTTTCGCTGCTGTCCTTCAAGCAGCCGTCCGTCCTTCTGACACCGAGGGGCTCCGAACTGGTGCTGCGGATGCTGGACGTAGCCGCCTTCGAGAGCGATCACACCGTCATCGACATTCCCTACTACGATACGCCGTGGAAGTACGATGTGCTCAGTTCCGTCAACAGTGTCTGCATCGTGACCGAAATGACGATTCCCGCGCTTTCGCAAGCCAAGGACCTGTTCGCCAATCTGGTTCGGCTGCGCGGCAATTCGGATCAAATATTCATCGTCATCAACAAATACCGCACCAAGCTTTTCGGCCTCGGGGTGCGCCGGCAGCAAACGGACAAGATATTCAGGGAGATCCCCACTCACGTGATCGCGGATGATTGGGATACCTTAAATGAGGCGGTCAACCGCGGGGTGCTGCCGGTGGAAGTGAATTCCCGAGCGCGCTTCTGCAGGGCGGTCGGAAAACTCGGAGCACTGGTGCGATGAAGACGATCGACCGTCGGCGCATAAGGGCCTGCGCCGCCATTCTTGGTCTTGCGGTTTTCGCGATAGCTGTCGCGGATGCCGCTGCAGGGGGGCTTGTGCCGCGAAGCCTCGGACCGAGGACGGGAGCCATGGTGACCATCGAGCAAAGCTACGCAGCAGGGACGATCGTCATCGTCAGCGGGAACCAGACGCTCGACCTCGTCGTCTCCGGAAATCGGGCGATCCGCTATAAAATCGGTGTCGGTCGCGACGGATTTCGCTGGAGCGGCGTCGTGAAGGTCGGGCGCAAATCAGAGTGGCCCGACTGGCGGCCACCGGCCGAGATGAAGGCGCGCTCGCCGCAACTTCCAGACCTTGTACCTCCAGGGCCGTTTAATCCCTTGGGCGCCCGCGGAATCTATCTCTACAAGGGTAACACCGACACGCTTTACCGAATTCATGGGACGAACGAGCAGTTGACGGTCGGCGGTTTCGCCTCGTCGGGCTGCTTCCGCATGAGCAACGCCGATGTCATCGATCTCTATGAGCGCGTGAAGATCGGTTCCACGGTCATTGTAAAATAGTCGGGGGTGAAAGGCATGACTAACGGAATCATCGGGCGTTTCTACAAGCAGCGGGAACCGGAAAACCGGGAGCATCCGGAGGCGATCGAACTGTCTCTAGCCGGCGCGGTTCCGCAGGTCCCGGCCCGGCAACCGCCGTCCGGCGAAGCGACGGTGCCTGTCGAAGAAGCTTCGCTCGGGCCGGACATGGTGTCGGAGCGGGTCAATCTGCATCGCTACCTTCTCGATCGTATCAACCTGGGCATTCTCGACACTCTCGACAACGAGGAGATTGCAACTGAGATCAGGCCGCTGGTCAAAGACTATATCCGGCGTAACAACTTTCCGCTCAATGCCAAGGAAATCAATGATCTGGTCCGCGATATCACCGACGAGATGCTCGGGCTGGGACCGATCGAGCCGCTACTGAGCGACGACACGATTGCCGACATTCTCATCAACGGCCACGACAGCGTCTATGTGGAGCGGGGCGGCAGGCTCGAAAGCACCGCCGTGCGTTTCAAGGACGAGGACCATCTGCTGCGGGTGATCAACAAGATCGTTTCGGCGGTCGGCCGCCGTGTCGACGAATCGACTCCGATGGTCGATGCACGCCTCAAGGATGGCTCGCGTGTTAACGTCGCCATTAGGCCGATCTCGGTCGACGGACCGCTCGTTTCTATCAGAAAATTCACCCGAAAGCCGCTGACGATGGAGCGCCTCGTGGAATATGGCGCCATGGCCAATGCGATGCGCATCCTTCTTAGCGCCGCAGTCAGGGGCAAGGTGTCCATGGTCATTTCGGGCGGCACGGGTTCTGGCAAAACCACCTTGCTCAACGCGCTCTCGTCGCAAATTTCTCCGAAGGAGCGTCTGATCACCATCGAGGACGCGGCCGAACTCCAGTTGCAGCAACCACATGTCGGCCGGCTGGAAACTCGGCCGCCGACGCTCGACGGGCGCAACGAAATTCGTCAGCGCGAACTTTTGAAAAACGCGCTGCGTATGCGTCCGGACCGTATCATCGTCGGCGAAGTACGCGGCGACGAGGCCTTCGACATGCTGCAGGCGATGAATACCGGGCACGAAGGGTCGATGACGACCATTCACGCCAACACGCCCCGCGACGCCGTCGGCCGGCTTGAACAGATGGTCGGCATGGCAGGGATGCCGATGTCGCAGCTGAGCATTCGCTCGCAGATCTCGTCCGCCATCACGATTATCGTGCAGGTTCAGCGCTTGAGCGACGGCAGCCGCAAGATCGTCTCGATTTCCGAGATCACCGGCATGGAGGGTGAAGTCGTGCAGATGCAGGAGATCATGAGATTCAAGAAGACCGGCACCGATGACGACGGGCGGATCCGCGGGGAATTCCGCGCCACGGGCATCCGGCCGCGCTTCATCGAGGAATTTGCCGAACTCGGAATCGAGATCCCTGCGATGATCTTCGAGCCTGGCAGACCGCTGCAGACGGGGCCCGTTGAACCATGAACCTGATCCTGCTTTACGCGGCCGTATTCATCGCGGCCCTCGTTGCCGTCGAAGCGATCGTGCGCGGCTATTTCAGGACGTCCGAGCGTCACCGCGCTGTAAACCATCGGCTGAGCCTGCTCAATGTCAGCGACGATCATCGTAAGACCTATCGCGACATGTTGAAGGAGCGCGGTGCCGACAGTAGCTGGCGGCAAATCCCGTTGGTGCAGCGAATGCGGCAGTTCTACGTCCAGTCCGGCATCAAGTTCGATGCCAGACGATTTGGCCTCTTCGCGATCGCCGGCGCACCTTTAATATGGCTGGTCGTTCAGTTTCTGGTGCCGAGCAATCTGGTCAGGGTACCAATCTTTCTCCTGATCTGCCTTCTCATCCCTGTGCTCGTCGTCTGGCGCACCCGGGCAAGACGCATGCGAAAATTCGCACTGAAGCTTCCCGAAGCGCTCGATGTCGCCAACCGCAGCCTGGCTGCCGGCCACCCGCTGCCTGCGGCGATTGCTCTGGTGGCGCGCGAAATGCCTGATCCGATCGGTAGCGAGTTCGGCCTCCTCTCGGACGAACTCACCTATGGTGTGACGCTCGACGACGCCCTCATCAACCTGGCCGACCGGGTGGGCGTCGAGGATCTAAACCTGCTCGCAATATCGCTGAGTGTACAGGCTGGAACCGGCGGGAATCTGGTCGAAATCCTGCAGAACCTGTCGAAGACACTGCGCGACCGGACGATGCTGAAGGCAAAGGTCAAGGCAATCTCTTCGGAAGGGCGCATCACGGCAATCTTCATGTCGATCTACCCGTTTCTGCTCTACGGGATGATCAAGGCGCTGTCGCCGACCTACTTCGATCCCCTCTGGGAAAGCGGCCACGGAACCATCGTGGTGTGCGTGCTGCTGGCCCTCATGGCAGTCGGGAATGTCATTCTCTACAAGCTGGTCAACTTCGAGTACTGAGGCCGTCATGTCGAGTGAATATGGAATTTACTTCATCGTCTTCTTTTCAGTGCTGATATTTGCAGCAGCGGCATCGGAACTGGTTTTTCGGCGGCGCGAGGTCGGGGCGCGGCTGTCGGAGGCCACAACGGCAGCAGGTGGGGAATTCCAACTTGGCGATACGACGATTGCCGATCTTGGCGAGGCGGAAAACCGCCTGATTCGTCGCTATTTCGAGATTACCAGGCGTGATACGAATCAGAACTCCACCCAGAACCGGCTGATCCGCGCGGGATTTTTCGATGCCAGCTCAGTGACCATCTTCCAGGTGATTCGCGCGCTGATCTGTATCGGCGTCTTTGTCGCGGCGGTCTGGGCGTTCAATCGCTTCGTGCCCGAGATGTCGCGGATCGCTACCCTGGTTATCGCCATGTTTGCCGCCGGCGTAACCTTTATTCTAGTCAACATCTATATCGACCGGCGCGGCGGCGCCAAGGAGCGGGAGTATCGCCGGCTCTTTCCCGACTTCATGGACATGCTGATCGTCTGCCTCGATGCGGGGATGAGCATTGAGGCGGCGGCCAACCGCGTTGCCCGGGAATTCGTCGACAAGCAGCAGGACTTCGGCCTGCATCTCTCGATCATGATGCTGGAAGTGCGCGGCGGGCGCCGCTTGCGCGATGCATTGGCCAATCTTGCGACACGATTGCGGATAGATGAGGCGCGGGCGCTTTCGGTACTGTTCCGCCAATCGGAGGAACTCGGAACGAGCGTTACGCAGACGCTGCGGGTCTACAGCAAGGAAATGCGCGATCTTCGCGTCGTACGGGCCGAGGAAAAGGCCAACGCCCTGCCGATCAAAATGCTGCTGCCGCTCGGAGCCTTCCTGTTTCCGGTGAGCCTGATCATCGTACTCGTGCCCATTGTCATCCGTGTCGTCAGTATTCTCGTCGGCTTGAAACCCGGCGGCTGAACCAAGCGAGGTCCGTATGCAGTATTCGCCCGAACAGAATCGTCAAGATGTCGTAGTACCCCTCGATCCACGGATGCCGATGGCTCCGGCAAGCCTAGAGGAGACTGGCCTGGAACCGTCGTTCCTGCTCAGGCTGGCGGCAAAATGTGCGGCCGAGCAGGATACAATCACGGCATCTCACCTGGCCGATCGCATGAAATTGCCGAAAGTGCTGGCCAATATCCTGATCAAGGAACTTGTGAAGCTCGCATTCCTGGAGGCTCGTGGCCTGGCCGGTGAGGATGTGAGATCCGATATTCGCTATACGCTTTCCACCAATGGCTTCGAATATGCCCGCGCGGCGTCGCGTCAATCCCAGTATGTCGGGCCGGCGCCGGTATCGTTGGACGCTTTTTGCCGCCAAGTGGGTTTGCAATCCATCCATGACGAGCGCGTGACCCCAGAGCGGCTGATCGAGAGCCTTGAAGGGCTGGTGCTTTCAGATTCGCTGGTCGAAAAACTCGGTCCGGCGATGAACTCGGGTCTCTCCATCCTGCTTTACGGACCGCCCGGAAACGGAAAGACGAGCATTGCTGAGCGCACGTCGCAACTGTTTCGCCAAACGATCTTTGTGCCCCATGCCATCGAGGTTGGCGGCCATGTCATCAGCTTCTTTGACGAAGCTGTGCATCAACCCGTAGCCGGGGCCGACGCAAAACCCTATCCGAAGGCCGATCAGCGATGGATCGAATGCCGTCGTCCTGTGGTCAAGACCGGCGGGGAATTAACCCTCGACCTGCTCGATCTCACCTTCAACGAAGGACCAAATGTCTACGAAGCGCCGGTGCATCTGAAGGCAACCGGTGGCGTCTTCATCATCGACGACTTCGGGCGCCAGCAGGTGGCGCCGCAAGCGCTTATCAATCGCTGGATCGTGCCGCTTGAGCGCGGATACGACTTTTTGACGCTGCACACCGGCAAGAAGTTCAAGGTGCCATTCGACGAGCTGGTCGTCTTTTCGACGAATATCGCCCCGAAGGACCTTTCCGACGAGGCTGGCCTGAGGCGCCTGAAGTACAAGATCTTCGTGAACAACCCGTCGCGCGACGAATATATCCAGATTTTCAAGTCGTATGCCGGCGGCGCGGCGATAGATCTCAGTGGTATCGATCTGAACGTTTTTTATGATCGCAAGTACCACGGCGCCATGCTGGCATCCTGCTATCATCCGAAGTATCTTCTCGACTTCGTCGGGTCTTACTGCGAATTCAATGGGATGCCTAAGGTCGCCTCTCTCGATATGCTGGAACGGGCCTGGGAAGGGGTGTTTGCTCTGGAATGAGTTGCCAGCGTTATTGAGGAATACCTGAAACAATGACCTGATGACGAGCGGGGAGAAAAGCGAATGACCAGCATCCCGAATCTCGACGCCGAAGTGGACGAGGCAAGGCAGCGCGTTGTGCGAACGACCGGAGAGCAGAGGCACCCGAGAAACGGGCCGCTCATCGCCATGGTCGTGATGCTTTTGCCGATCAACGCAGGCATTCTGATCTATACTGCCAAGAACGCAGGGGATCTGCGCGAGAGCCGCGAGACGATTGTCGCGCTCAAGAGGTCGATCGATGGACTGAAGGCACAGGTAGACAAGCAGGGGCGCATTTTTGCAGGAAATGCAAAGGCTGATGACGTGGCAGTCATCCGCCAGCAGACTGAAAGCTTGCAAAAGACGATTTCCATCATGAATGAACGGATGCGCTCCGGTTCGTTTGCTTCGCGCGCTAGCGGAGCTTTGGTACTGAGTGCGCCTGGCAAGGAACCGACCCAGTTTTTCGCGCCATCAACCGCTGCCCCGCCGGCTGGAAATCAGAGCCCGGATGGAAGTTTAACGTCCATCGATGCTCAGGGTGTTTCGGTCGACAACCTGCCTCGCTACGAGCGAACGGTCTCACCGGAAGGGAAGCTCATACTCCGGAAGGTGCAGTAAGCGGCGACCCAACCGAAATCAACGATGCAGACCCCGGCGATGCAGATCGTGGTTGTACTTGCCGGTTTGGCAACGATGCCAGTCTGTCGACGGAGTGTCGACTGGGAGCCCGGATTGGCGAAAGCCTATCACCGTTGTGCGAATTTCGTGCTGTTCTTCAACAATTCGAGGTTCCGGGCAGTCACCTCGTTTGCGGGATCGAGTTCGTAGGCTTTCAGAAAGTACCGCCTGGCATTGGGAAGGTCGCCACGCAAGAGGTGCGAGTACCCGATGTTGTTGTAGTAGACCGGCGTCTTGCCGATCATCCTTGCGAGTTCCCGGTAAGCGCGGTCGGAAGTATCGAAGCGGCCGACCATGTCCGCAGAGGCGGCAAAGCCGAGCCAGGCGGCAGGATCTTCGGGAAAGACGTTAACCGCGCGCTTGTAAATGGCGTATGATTTTCCGTAGTTCTTTTCCTGGAACTGCAGCTTGCCAGTGGTGATCAGTTCGTCGTTCTTGTAAAAGGCGACGGCCGAATCATCCTCGATGGTCTTTGCGCTATCGCCGTAGGCAGCCAGGCTATCTAGGCCGGACGACTGGCATCCGACCAGGACCGCTCCGCTCGCAAGCAGGAATGCAATGCAGCTGATCTGAGCTCTAACCTGCAACATCTGCAATTTGATCCCCCGATTTTTCAGGCATCCTAGCCAAGCATTCGGATGTGTCCACGAGAAATCTTCTTGAAAAAAAGCTAATAACTCAATAATTTAGGGAACCAGTCGCAAAATAGCGACAATTGCGCAGCCGGTTGTGAGGCAAAATGAGCCAGTTTTTGGATGCGCAGGATTCAAAAGACGCGCTTCGCGGATTGTGTTTCGTAGAGTAAAAATTAATCGAACGTCACCTATATTGTTCCTGTCGGTCATCACGTGACCGTAAGCCAAAGGACGAATTGTCATATGCGGACCGCTCTACTCACGCTGGTGCGACTGGGGCCATCCTTGGCTTATGCGACAGCGTCGGTCTTCCTCATCAGCATGCTGCTCTTGGAATATTCTCCCTCGAGCGCCTCCGCCTGGTGGCTTTATATGACGATCCTTCCAATCATGCGTGAGCCCATCTACCTGCTTTTTGCGGTACCTGGAGTGGGAATCTGGATCGCTTTCGCACTGCTGATACTTGCGTCCCTCTTCGGTATTCAACTTGCCTTGCAGCCTCAGCGATACCTGCGGTCAGGTTTCATTCATGCGCATGTCGCGCTGATCGCGACCGGCCTGACCATGGGGCGGGCGGCCGTGGCGCACGCCGGCATTTCCAGCTTCTCATTGCCGCAATTGCTGCGGGGCGACTGGTCTTTCCTGCCGCTATCTTATTCACCGCTCGGAACCTTGCTATTTGTCCTCGTGCTGTCGGCTTGTATCTGCTGCCACTTGAGGATCCTCGGGCGCACATATCGGTCGCGTGAAGGACAGGCGGATTGAGCGCAATTTGATGCCTCATGCCCGCGCCGTTTGCCCATTCAGCGTCTGCATTTCTTCGCGGTAAGGCTCTGTTTCTCGCTGTTTTGCGTGCGCCTGATGGAATTCGCGAGGGGGCGGCTTGGCAGCGTTTGTCCGCTCTTGGTGTTGCTGCTCTATGCGCAGTGACCAGTTGCGTGCTTTCGCTCGCCTTGAGCTTGCCCCTCAGGGGCCTGCCGTCGTCACCGCGCGATGGCCAAGGCGGCGGCATTCCTTGAAGGTCTTGCCTGAACCGCAGGGGCAGGGATCGCTGCTGCGGCGCTGCAGGCGGCCGATCAGGGGAAGTGTTGCGGCCGACGGCAGCAGGGCCGCCGCCAGGGCGACAAGCTTGGCC
>NZ_JABEPH010000117.1:0-15390 GCF_013004495.1 Rhizobium sp. SEMIA 4085 | reverse complement strand
CCCGGAGTGACCCGCCCGGGCGGACCCCCCGAGGGCGCGCGGCGGCCCGAGCTCGCTGCCCCGCCGATCGACCGCGTCCGGGGTGAGCCGCTGATCCGCGTCCTCAAGGACGTTGCCTGCAAGCATGATCGCAGTTCCGCGCAGGTCGCGATCGCGTGGCTCCTCAAACAACCGGTAGTGTCGACCGTCATCATCGGCGCCAAACGGGTCGAGCAGCTGCGCGAAAACGTTCAGGCCACAGAGGTCCAGCTTGACCCGGACGACATGGCACGACTCGATTCCGCCAGCCACCTGCCGATCGAGTATCCGGGCTGGCTTCTGAATGCGCCGAGCAATCGCAGTTCGTAATCATTACCTGATCATTGCAGGATATATGGCCGTCGTTCGCCTGGGTTCCTCAAACTGCAACCCCATGTTCCATGTCTGCCAGCTACTGCAACGCGATAGAGGCGATTATCTTCCACACATCGCTCACAAGGAGATATTCATGCCGGCAGTCCTCGTTCACGGTGTTCCTGACACCCATCGCCTTTGGGATCCCGTTCGCTCACATCTGGCGCGCACCGATATCGTCGCGCTTGATCTCCCGGGCTTTGGCACGCCGCTGCCGTCAGGCTTCGCCTCGACCAAGGAGGAGTATCTCGACTGGTTGATCAAGCAGGTCGAGCAGATCGGCGAACCCGTGGACCTGGTCGGTCATGACTGGGGCTGCCTGCTGACAGGGCGCCTCGCGTCGGTCCGCCCCGATCTGGTGCGAACCTGGACCGGAATCAGCGGGCCCATCGATCCAGAATACCCATGGCACTATCTCGCCAAGATCTGGCAGACGCCAGGTGAAGGCGAGCAATGGATGAAGGACCTCGACCTCGAGGAATTTGCGGCGAAGCTCGTCGAGGCGCAGATGCCGCGAGATGCAGCGGATGAATCGGTTCGGCATCTCGATGCCACTATGCGGGCAAGCATTCTCGCACTTTACCGTTCCGCAATCGAGGTCGGCGCGGAGTGGAAGCCGGGTTTGAGCAGCATGACCGCGCCAGCGCTGGTGATCTGGGGCCTGGACGATCCGTTTTTGCCGCACCGCTTCGCCGACGAGCTCGGCAATGCCACACGCGCACGCGCCGTCGTGAAGCTGCGCAGCTCACATTGGCCGATGATAGAGCGTCCGGCCGATGTCGCGCGCGAACTCGAGGCCCATTGGACTCACGTTTAATTACCTGCGTTTGCCTTACTTGGGCTCAAACCCACGCAGCCGCAACGCGAACGGCAATGATTGGTCACCCGCTATGCGCCCAAGCATTTGTCCGGAAACGAAACCATGGTGAAGCAGCACGGCGAGCATTGCCCGGGTTGCACCAGACAGGAGCACGCCTACATGACAAATTCAGCAAACACCCGGATCGGCGTTGGCATCGTCGGCGCCAGTGCTGATCGAGGCTGGGGCGGAATTGCTCACGCCCCGGCGCTGCGGGCGCTCGATGCGTTCCAGATCCGCGCTGTCAGCACGACTCGTATAGAGAGTGCGAACGCGACCGCTAGCCGACTAGGCGCCGATCTTGCCTTTGACACACACCAGGCGCTGGTCCTGCGGCCGGAGGTCGACTTGGTGGTGGTTGCGGTTAAGGTGCCGGAGCACAAGCAGATCGTTTCTGACGCGCTCGCCGCGGGCAAGATGGTCTATTGCGAATGGCCGCTCGCGCGAAACCTATTGGAAGCCGAAGCGCTAGGGGGGCTTGCCCGCGAACGGCAGCTCAAGACGGTCATCGGGTTGCAGGGCGGCCTGCACCCGCCGATCCGTTACCTTCGCGACCTCATCCAGCAGGGCGTGATCGGCATGCCGCTCAGCACGAGCATCCGAGCGCATTTGACCGACGCCATGTGGGTCGGCCGATATGACCCGCCGTTCGAGTACATGGCTCGCGCAGAGAATGGCGCCACGCTTCAAAGCATCATGCTCGGCCACGCGCTCCAACCGCTCGCGCACGTACTCGGCGCATTTGAGAGCCTGTCCGCCGTCGTCGCCAATCAGCGAGGCGACGGTGTCCGCCTCTCGGATGGCACGTCCCTCCCGAAGGACGCGCCGGACGAGATCGTCGTCGCCGGCGTTCTCGAAGGCGGGATCGTCACTTCGCTGCACTACAGTGCCGGGCAGTCCGCCGGCTCGGCGATGGTGTGGGAGATCCAAGGCACCGAAGGCAGTCTGCGCGTCGAGACGGCATCGGGCTACATCCACTTCGGCGATGTGACCATCACTTTGCGCCGCGGCAGCGAGCCTGTCCAGCGGCTACAGGTCCCGCCCGCATATGCGGCTCCCGACCTGCAACTCGACGCACCCGCGGCTGGTGTCGCCCGCCTCTACGCCCAGTTCGCCGCCGACCTCCGCGATGGAACCGCCGATGCGCCGGACTTCGCGGTCGCGCTCGACCGTCACCGGGTGCTCGAGGCGATCACACAGGCCGCTGAAACGGGTCATCGCCAGCATCTGTCCCACTCAGCGTAGCCAACTCCGATCTCTGAAACCCGGGAAGCGCCCTGATCCGCCCCGCCGTCGCCCATCTACGCGCCCGACCGTAAGGCCGAGCGACCGTGTGAGCACCTGCCGGCTTTCGCGTACGCTCCAGGTCGACGGCCATGGCGGCTGCGGCGAAGATCGTCATCTCAGCTTTCCGTCGAAGCCCCCAGATACGTGTCAAATCTGGGCAAATCAGGGAAAATGCGGCGTATCGGTATTAGAAAGCTACAACTCGGTGGCAAGAGGGGCTCTTCGCGGATTAAGGCGCACCTTCCCACTTTGCGGGAGCACTAGCATGAGGATACTTCTGGTCGAGGACGAGGTGGAGTTCGCCAAAGCAATGCGCGGCGCCCTCGAACGCGATCGCTTCGTGGTCGACTGGGTGACTAGCATTTCGCTTGCCAGTGAAGCATCCCGGTCGCACCTGCACGAGCTCGTTCTGCTTGATCGTACACTCCCTGACGGCGACGGCCTCAGCCTTATTCCGCAGCTGCGGGCAGACAATCCGGGCGTGCCGATCATCGTCTTAAGCGCCCGTGGGGAGTTGACCGACCGAGTAGCCGGGCTCGACGATGGTGCCGACGATTACCTGGTGAAGCCTTTCGACCTGGCGGAAATGCTTGCTCGCATCCGGGCCGTGCAGCGCCGCCCGAACGAACTTGCACCAGACGAGATCGTCGTCGGTGACCTCGTATTCGACATGGCCTTTGGCGAAGCACGGGTTCACGGAACGCAGTTGGTACTGCAAAGGCGTGAAGTTGCAGTACTCACTGCGTTGATTCGGCGTCGCGGGCGCGTTGTCCTGCGCGAGACGATCGAGGAAGCAGTCTACGGCTTCGACGACGCTATCCAGTCGAACACACTCGATTCCCACATCTCACGCTTGCGTCGAAAATTCAGCGAAGCTGGTGCCGGCGTCGAGATTCATACGGTCAGAGGAGTGGGCTATTTGCTCAGGGCACAGGATTGAAGCGCTGTCAGCCATCATTGAAGACGCGCCTCGTTGCAAGGCAGCTGATCCTCCAGTTTCTGACGGTCGCGGCCGCCGCCATCGGCTTCATTATCTTTTTCGTAAATTCGTCTCTTGACGGGATGTATGTCGAGGAGGCCGTCGTAAAAGTCGCGGCAAACTCAATCGTTCGGGATGCGGCTGGAGCACCAATAGTGGAAGTGACGCCCGAGCTGGCGAAGCTTCGAGAGGAGTCGCCGGATCTCTGGTTCGCGGCCCGGCTTAGCGACGACAGTGTGGTTGCCTTCGGCCAGGTGCCGGCGGAGTACGCTCCTCTCGTTCCCCACCTCGACAAACTGTCTTCGGCAGACATGCGCGGGCAGTTCGATCCCTTTACCCTTTCCGCCCTCGTTCGACGGGAATCCGGCCCCGCTGGCGATATGAAGATCATTGCGCATGGTCGGGTCCAACCCTTCACAGCGCTCATCACAATAGCATCCAATCTCGTAGCGACTGCCGTTTTCCTCGCCCTGGCTCTCGTCTCCGTCGTCGTGACGCCAATGATCATCACGCGTGCCTTGGCCGGCGTCATAAAGACTGCGGAGGAAGCAGAGCGGATCGACGCCGGGCGCCGCGGCCTCCGTCTCTCGGAAGACAAGGTTCCACGGGAGATCGGCCCGCTCGTCCGCGCTGTCAATGAAGCTTTCGACCGTCTCGATGAAGGTTATGATCGCCAGAACCGCTTCATCGCGTCGGCCGCTCATGAACTGCGTACGCCGATCGCTATTTTGAGAATGAAGATCGACACCGCGAGCGACAAAGGCCTGCGGTCGCTCTTGCCGGACATATCACGGCTTGCGACGCTATCCGAACAACTGCTTGATCTTCATCGATTGGACAATGGCGCGCCGAGTGACCGGATCGACCTGGTCGCGCTCGCCCGTAGTGTCGCGGCGGATCTGACGCCAGTGCTGATCGCGGCGGGCAAGACCATCGAGGTGTTTGTTCAACAGCCCGGAATGATCATGGGCAATACCGGTTCGATAGAACGCGCGCTCACAAATCTCATCCAGAATGCTGTCGAGCATGGCGGGGACGAGGTGATCGTGCGGGTCAACGGCCCCTCCGTGGAAGTGGAGGATAACGGGCCCGGCATACCGGGAGAGGAACACGAGCGGGTGCTTGAACCCTTTCATCGGCTACGGCCGCGTTCTTCCGGTGCTGGCTTGGGTCTCAACCTGGTCAAACAGGTCATGGATCACCATAGCGGCCGCATCACGATCGCAGAGTCCCCCAGCGGTGGGGCGATCGTACGATTAGCGTTCACTGCGGTGTCGTGACCGCGGCCGAGGCAATGTTGCCGCAATGTTCCCTGCGCATCTACATGGACGGAGCGCTCTGCCGGGCTGCCTGCATCCATATTCGCGGTCGTGCGCGTTTGCAGTGAGCTGTGGTTGTGCCGCCACTGCGCCTAATCTGATGGCGTGGTGAGAAGCGACAGGTAGCTTTTCGCTCTTTCGGTAAACTCGCGGTCGATGTCGGAGAGGCCCTCAAGCCTTGCATGGCGGGCGTCGATTACCGCTTCGAGGCGATCTGTGATTTCCGGATCCGACGCACGGGCGTGATCGACCAGAGCGCGAACAACAGTTTTCAATACGAAATTCTGTGCGGAGAGTGCCAGCTGTTGTCGTTCACTCTTGTCTCTTTCGATATCCTCCTGCCGGTCTTTCTTCCCCCCTAGTGCTGCCGAATTGCCGCGCTCTTTCTCCCAGTGACGGGCAACGGAGCGGCCCATATAGAGGATCTTCCATGCCGTTTCTGGATCTCCGCCGGTGTTGGTTCTCAAGTCGGCCCCGCACAGGCGCAGGAACAGGTGGCGGAGGACGGCGTCCGCGAAGTAGTCTTGTGGTGATCTGCCGACACCGAGCGACTGAAGTTCATGCCCTGCGGTCTGGGCGGCGCGCTCAATGGCTTCATCGACAGCGGCGGTCAGGGTCTTATCTGCCTCCTGGAATAGGCGGGGCTCTTTCTGCATGCTATCCTCTAATGCCAGCTAGGCTCCTGGGCAGTGGCTCACTTGCGAAGAACCTCCTCCCACTCACGATGACGACGGGAGTAATTGCGGTCCCTTCTCATCAGGCGTCCTCGACCGCTTGCCGTATAAGGCGTTCACAGACCTTCCGGTTCCGCCAAGTGAATCTTATCTCGGAAACTATACCGCCCTGATAAAGGGTTCCTGATGCACGACAATCGGTGCATGATAGGGGACTCGGCCATAAAGGTCGACGATGTCGTGGTTGATCAATCTGACGCATCCGGAAGAGACGCTCTTGCCGATAGACTGCCACTCGGGACTACCGTGCAACCGATATAGAGTGTCTTGCCGGTTCTGGAAGATGTAGAGCGCCCGTGCCCCGAGCGGATTCATGATCCCGGGATCCATGCCACCGTTTGCAACGGAATATATTTCCAGCTCCGGCTGACGAGCGATCATCTCTGCAGGAGGTTTCCATCGTGGCCATGGCTGGCGCCAGTGGATGATACCCTCGCCCTCCCAGGCAAAGCCATCTCGGCCTATGCCGACGCCGTAGCGCATGGCCGTACCGCCCTCTTCAACAAGATACAAGAAGCGGTTGGGCGTATCGACGACCACCGTGCCAGCCTTTTCTCCCGTCGGGTCAGCAACACGCTGGCGATAATACTTCGGGTCCATATTCTGGTAGGGGATGGCAGGTATGAAATGCCCTCCGTCCTCGAATGCCGCATAACGAGCTTGAAGCTCAGGATCTGATGAAATTGGCGACGGTGATTGAACCTGCTTCGAGAGCGTCATCTGCTCCGGCGTTCGGTTGTTCGTCGCGCAGCCGGCAAGAGCAGCGGCAGCGGGGCCAAGAAGAAAGGTGCGGCGGGATAAATGATGGGTCACTAGCTGCATAGATTGTACTCACTGGTCTCTAACCGTTGCCAGAACGGGAACATGTCTGGACCAGAAGAACAATTTCGAGCAAGTAATGTCTATCGTTTATGGAGTGATTGCGCCCATAACTGATTGTTATATGACACATCCTAAATCATCCGCACTTTGGCTTATTCCTTCAATTTCTTTCAGACGCGGCATGACGAAGTCGGTAAAGGCGCGCACCACGGGACGCATGAACTTGTTCGACGGGTAAGCAAGGAACGCCTCGGTCGGCTTCACTGCGTAGGCGGGAAGCACGCGCACAAGCCTGCCTTCGGCGATCAGGTCTGTTACGAGACACCATTGCACCTGTCCGATCCCCCGACCCGCCAGGAGCGTGTTGAGAAGAACGTGAGCGTCATTCGTCCGGAAGACAGGTTTGACCGGAATCTCGATTGTCGGAGATGCAGATCGCATCAGCGGCAACATATTCTTGCCCGACAGGACGACGAAGGTCGAAATTATGCTGAGACTTGACAACTGCTCCGGAGACCTCACCTCGCCGACGCGTTCGAGATAGCTGGGAGCGGCAACGAGAATACGTTGCATCCAGCCGAAGCGCCGGGCAATGACCTCCTGAGCCTCTATCCGGCCATAGCGTAGGGTGAGATCAAAATTCTCATAGATGAGATCGACGGTACGATCGTCCAAGACAAGATCGACGGCAATTTTTGGATACAGGTCCTGAAAATCCAGAAGGATGCCGTGAAGGTGCTTTGAACCGATACAGGATGGCGCGTGAATGCGGAGGTTGCCTTCGATGTCGCCTACGTTCAAGCGGATACCCTCAAGGGCAGCATCGATGGATGCGATCGCGCCGCGGCTTGCCTCGTAAAGTTCCACACCGTGTGCGGTCGGGCGGATATTCTGCGGCGATCGCTCGAGAAGCCGTGCATTCAGATGTCGCTCAAGATTGAGAAGATGTTTTGTAACAGCGGGCTGCGAGATACCGAGATCTCGCGCCGCGCCGGTCATGGAGCCCTTCTCTACTGTTCTGATGAATGCCTTCAGGGCTGCGTTCAAATCCACTTATAACTCCTGGCTATCACATCGGTGATGCCATAACTAAAATGCGAATGTGGCCATGCCGCGACTGATCGTGAGTTCAGAAGCCCGTATTTCGAGGTTTAAGGTCGGGGCCTTTTGGGGTGAGCTGATTCTCTGCCTCGAACTCAGTCGTGACGACCACTGCAACGTTCCCGAACGTTGTCCGAAGGATGTATGACTAACGCGCCGCGCGCTGATTTTTCTCGGTTGTGTGCTTAGCGCCGGAAAGGCGCTTCCAAGCGGGGATCGGACTGCTCCCAGAGCATTTTCCAAACTCAGACAATGTTGCCGCAATCTTCTCCTGCTCTGTGGGGTTTTGGCTGGTCATGGCGGCCGCGGGGCGCCGCTGTGTCTCGCTCGCGTCGCCAACAAACCACCAGCGCTCATTCTCGAAAGGAGATCAACAGAATGCTGCAACGCCCTTCCATTGACAATCGTCGGCCCGCGGTAACCATCCTCTCCATCGCCCTTCTTGGCCTCGCTTTATCAGCGTGTGTGTCGGCGGAAGAACGGCAGTACAGGGACGCGAATACCTGCCAGAGCTTTGGGGCACCCTACGGGTCTCGCGCTTATACGAACTGCATGCTGGAACAACAGGCGCGGCGCGACAACGCGCGACGGGAGTCGCTCGAGCGGACCCGATTGACGCAAGAGATTGCGAGAGACGCTCAGGTTATGGCCGATCGCGCGCGCTGGGACCGCTGCCGGCGGGATCCTGATCGGCGCGAGTGCAGGCGATAGTCGGCCGCTGATATTTCTGTACGCCGGCTCCACGTCGCCGCGGCAGACGCTGCGGCGCCCGACAACAAGGGGTTCCTCATGAGATTGCTTATCCCGCACTTTTTATGGCGCAGGTCCTCACCCAAGCGCGAGGCACGGCGTTCGTTGCGAACGGGGCTGGCCGCCCTGTCGGCGACAGCATTGGCCATTGCTCTCCTGCCGCAAATTAGCGGGGCTTCCGAAAACAAGGGAAACACGATGACCTATCCGCCCACCGAGCGCACCGACACGGTCGACACGCATTTCGGCACAACGGTGGCCGACCCCTATCGCTGGCTGGAAAGCGACATCCGTCGCGATGGGAAGGTTGAAGCCTGGATTACCAAGCAGAAAAATTTGACCGAAGACTACCTCGCCACGCTTCCAGGTCGCGACCTGTTCAAGCTGCGCCTCCAGGCGCTTTTCGACCACGAACGCTCCCGATGCCACCTGAAAAGCGCGGCGATCGTTATTTCTTCGTCCGAAGTGCCGGTTTGGAGGCGCAACCCGTCCTGTATGTCCGCGAGAACGGAACGGATCGCGTTGTAGTCGACCCCAACAGTTGGTCTGAGGACGGAGCAACCGCGCTCGCCGAATGGGCGGTTTCGCATAACGGCCGCTATCTCGCCTACGCCATCCAGGAAGGCGGCGCCGATTGGCGGATCATACGCGTGATGGATATCGACACCGGCAGGATCCTCGATGACGAGATCCGCTGGGCGCGCTTCACGAAGATCGGGTGGGCGCAGGATGATTCCGGCTTCTTTTACTCCCGCAATGCCGAGCCAGAAGAAGGTGCCGCCTTCGAAGCGCAGGTGCTCGAGCATACCGTCAACTTCCACCGACTTGAGACGCCGCAGTCACAGGACCGTCTTATCCACGCTTCCGACACTGATCAGCCGCTCATCCACATGGCGTTGACGACGGCGGACGGCCGCTATGTCGTGATCTATTCATCGCGGCTTGGAGGCGGCAACGGCATTACCGTCATTGATCTGGCGGAGGGATGGACGCCCGAAACGCTGGTCTCCTCGCTCGATCATGCATGGACCTTGATAGGAAACGTCGGCGCGCGGTTGTTCTTCACCACGCAGGAAGGCGCCGAACGCGGCAAGGTCGTCGCCATCGACTTCGATGCGAAAAAGCCGGCTTTCCAAGACATTGTCCCGCATCGGGACGATGCCGTCATTCTCGGAAGCAATATCGTCGGCGATCGGCTCGTGGTTTCCTACATGGTGGATGCAAAGACGCAGGTCGAGCGCTTCAAGCTGGACGGCACGCGCGATGGTGTTGTTGAACTTCCCAGCACCGGCACGGCTGGCGCCTTCAGGGGGGGGCCTGGCGACAATGAGTCATTCTACGTCTTCAGCAGTCAGGATACGCCAACTACGATCTATCGTTACGACGTGGCGACCAACACGAGCACTGTCTGGACGAAGCCCCGGATTGCGAGCGATCTCGATCAACTCGTCGTGGAGCAGCATTTCTTTGCCTCGAAGGATGGTACACGCATTCCGATGTTCGTCATGAGGCGTAAGGACGTGACAGGCCCGGCGCCGACCATGCTGTACGGCTATGGCGGCTTCGGAATTCCGCTCATCCCATATTTCTCTGCGGAAGCGCTAGCGTGGGTGGAGCAAGGCGGCGTCTACGCCATGCCCAATATCCGCGGCGGTGGCGAATATGGCCGGGCGTGGCACGAAGCCGGGCGGCTAGCGAACAAGCAGAACAGCTTTGACGACTTCATCGCCGCTGCGGAATTCCTGACGCGCGAGGGCATTACGCCGCCCGACGGGCTGGCGATCCACGGCGGATCGAACGGTGGCCTTCTGGTTGGAGCGGTGGTGAACCAGCGTCCGGATCTCTTTGCCGCGGCCTTGCCCGATGTCGCCGTGCTGGACATGCTGCGCTTCCCCCTGTTCACGGGCGGACCGTTCTGGACTCAGGAATACGGTGACCCGGCGGTGCAAGCCGACTTCAAGAACCTTCTGTCCTATTCACCGCTCCACAACGTCCAGGACGGCACGGACTATCCTGCCATCCTGACCACGACCGGCGACACGGACGATCGAGTAGTGCCGGCGCACTCGTTCAAATATGTGGCCGCGCTCCAGGCAGCCGCCCTTGGAAATCGGCCTCGGCTCCTACGCGTCGAAACGAAAGCGGGACACGGAGCGGGCAAGCCGACGGACAAAATCATCGCGCAGACGGCGGACATGTGGGCCTTCGCGGCACACTGGTCAGGCCTGCGCCTCCAAACCGGAAGGTAACCGACGGCGGCGGCCGTCCCGCCTTCGTCGGCAGCGAGTTCGTGGCTCGCTTGGTGTGCGCTTGTTGCTGATGGCGACAAGCGCACACGTCCATTTCGGGGATTTAGCGTCTGATCGCAGTGCTCTGGCGTGGTGGAGCGCAGTTTTGGGCTATTGTGGGATACTGTAGCGTGGTTGCGGGGGCGGGATTTGAACCTGCGGCTCTTCACGCTCGCGCCCATAGGAGCTAACTGCGTCGTGTCACCATGGCAGCCTCCACAGCACTCAAGCCGGAGGAAAGCGCCTTTAGGCCGTCCTCGCCAAGAAGGAACGCTACTTCCGCCGAATAGTTAACGGCGAGCATCGTCAGCTCGCCATAGGCAGTGCTTCCGGCAGCCGTCAACTCGAGATATTCGAGGCGGCGGTCGTCTTCGTGCTGCGTCCGCTTCAGCCAGCGGCGTCTCTCAAGTGAGAAAACCGCCCGGCTGACCTTGGTCTTGTGCATAGTCGAATGAACGCCGATCTCCTTTGCCGTCATACGCCCCGAACTCCCAAGTGCTGCCAACGTGCGCCACTCCGGCCGCGTCAGGCCATACTTGGCCTTGTAGGCGGCTGCAAAACGCAGCGCGATGAACTCCGCGGCGCGATTGAGGCGAAACGGCAGGAACTGCTCGAGGTCGAACTCGCCGTTATTCATGGCTTCCTTGATAGTTACAAAATCGACAGTTACGTTTGTAACCATATCTGCAGAGGAGGTGCAAGCGATGCTGGACAAGACGAGGAGCACGGCTGCCGATGCCGTCGTCAACAATCCGCAATACATGCCGGGCTTTGGCAATGATTTCGAGACGGAATCCTTGCCCGGTGCGCTGCCGCAGGGCCAGAACAGTCCGCAGAAATGCAATTACGGGCTCTATGCCGAACAACTGTCAGGCTCGCCTTTCACCGCGCCGCGCGGCACCAACGAACGGTCCTGGCTCTACCGCATTCGCCCGAGCGTGCGCCATACAGGCCGTTTTTCCAACGCCAGTTATCCCTTCTGGAAATCAGCACCCTGTCTCGATGATCATTCGCTGCCGCTCAGCCAGCTGCGTTGGAACCCGATCCCGGCACCGGCGGAAGAACTCAGCTTCCTCGCCGGCATCCGCACGATGACGGCGGCCGGCGATGTCATGACCCAGACCGGCATGGCGGCCCATGCCTATGTCTTCAATGGGGACATGGTTGATGACTATTTCTTCGATGCTGATGGAGAATTACTGGTCGTGCCGCAGCTTGGCGCCATCCGCGTGTTCACCGAAATGGGCATCATCGACGTCGAGCCTTTGGAGATCTGCCTTATTCCCCGCGGCATGATGTTCAAGGTAACGCGCCTCGGCGAGGGCGCCGAGTGGCGCGGTTATATTTGCGAGAACTATGGCGCCAAGTTCACGCTGCCAGATCGCGGACCGATAGGCGCCAATTGCCTTGCCAACCCGCGCGACTTCAAGACGCCGGCGGCCGCCTACGAGGACAAGGAAATCCCGTGCCGTCTCCACGTCAAATGGTGCGGCAAGTTCTATGCGACAGAAATCGGCCATTCGCCACTCGACGTCGTGGCCTGGCACGGCAACTATGCGCCGTTCAAGTATGATCTGCGCACTTTCGCACCCGTCGGCGCAATCCTCTTCGACCATCCGGATCCCTCGATTTTTACTGTGCTGACGGCGCCTTCGGGCGAAGAAGGGACGGCCAATGTCGATTTCGTCATCTTTCCGCCGCGATGGCTGGTGGCAGAACATACCTTTCGTCCGCCCTGGTACCACCGTAACATCATGAGCGAGTTCATGGGGCTCATCCATGGTCAATACGATGCCAAGGCGGAGGGTTTCGTGCCGGGGGGGATGAGCCTGCACAACATGATGCTGCCGCATGGGCCGGACGCCATGGGCTTCGAAAAGGCATCCAGCGTCGATCTGCAACCCGTGAAGCTCGACCAGACGATGGCCTTCATGTTCGAGACCCGCTATCCGCAGCAACTGACACGATACGCAGCCGAGCTTGAGACCCTGCAAGATAACTATCTCGAATGCTGGGACGGCCTGGAGCGCAAATTCGACGGAACACCCGGCATCAAGTGAAGCCGCTTACCGGCTACTCAAGAAACGGAACTCAAACGCATGAAGCTTGCAACCCTCAAGGACTCCACCCGTGACGGCCGCCTTGTCGTCGTTTCCAAAGACCTCAGCCAATGCTCCGAAGTCGGCCATATCGCGCGGACGCTTCAGGCCGCGCTCGACGACTGGGCACACGCCGCGCCACGCCTAGCAGCCGTTGCGGAGGGTCTGGAAACCGGCGCGCAGCCAGCCATGCGTTTTCACGAGCACGATGCCGCATCGCCGCTCCCGCGCGCTTATCAATGGGCGGATGGTTCAGCTTACGTCAACCACGTCGAGCTGGTTCGCAAGGCGCGCAACGCCGAGATGCCGGCAACCTTCTGGGCCGAGCCATTGATGTATCAAGGTGGCTCCGACAGCTTTCTAGGGCCACGCGACGCCATTTTGATGGCGGACGAGTCCTATGGTATCGACATGGAAGCGGAGATCGCCGTCATCGTCGATGACGTGCCAATGGGCTCCACCATCGACGAAGCGCGCAGCGCCATCCGGCTCGTCATGATCGTCAACGATGTTTCCCTGCGCGGCTTGATCCCGGCCGAACTTGCAAAAGGTTTCGGATTCTTCCAGTCAAAACCCTCCTCTGCATTCTCGCCGGTTGCGGTAACCATAGACGAGCTTGGTGATGCCTGGCATGGCGGCAAGCTGCATCTGCCGCTCCTCGTCGACCTCAACGGCCAGCCCTTCGGGCGCGCTAATGCCGGTATCGACATGACCTTCGATTTCGGTAAGCTTATCGCCCACGCTGCCAAGACCCGACCGCTTGGCGCCGGCACCATCATCGGCTCCGGGACGGTCTCCAACAAGCTGGAGGACGGGCCGGGTAAACCGATTTCGCAAGGCGGCGCCGGCTATTCCTGCATCGCTGAGATCCGCATGATCGAAACGATCGAGACCGGCGCGGCCGCAACACCCTTCATGAGGTTCGGCGATACCGTCCGCATCGAGATGAAGGATGCGCACGGGCGCTCGATCTTCGGAGCCATCGAGCAGGTCGTTGCGAGATACGAAAGGCAGTGAGGTCAGACATGGCCAGCGATACCGTTCTTTTCGATTACTGGCGCTCTTCGGCAAGCTATCGCGTCCGGATTGCACTCAACATGCTGGCAATCCCTTATCGGTCGGTTCCCGTCGATCTCCTGGCAAGCCAACACAAGCAGGCGGCTCATCTCGAGCGAAATCCCCAGGGTCTAGTTCCCGTGCTTGCCATCGACGACGAGATGCTGACGCAGTCGCTCGCCATCATCGAGTATCTTTCGGAAACGCGGCCGAACGCAGGCCTGCTGCCCTCGGATGCTTTGGGTCGCCAGCGCGTCAGGGCGCTTTCCTATGCCATCGCAATGGACATTCATCCTATCTGCAATCTGAGCGTCGTTTCCCACGTCATGCAGCAATCGGACGATCCGAACGCTGCCCGGCTGGCATGGATGGGCAAATTCATCCGCGAGGGTCTTGGCGCCTTTGAGCGTATGTTGAAGGCGCCGGAATCTGGTGAGTTCTGCCACGCAGATCAGCCCACCATGGCCGACCTTTGCCTCGTGCCGCAGTTCTACAATGCTCGGCGATGGAACGTCGATCTTTCTGCCTTCCCGCGCGCGACGGCCATCGCAGAGAAATGCGAAAGGCTGCCTGCGTTTGCTGCGGCTCATCCCGATCGGGCGGCGGCCTCGAATTCTTCGGCCAACTAGAAGAAGCACTTATTCATTCTTGAATACCAGGCAGACGCCGCCGCGCTTGCGCACCTCGGTGCAGACCTGATTTGCCTCCGTCCTCGTTTGACGGGCAGCGCGAGCGACATATCGCGGCCGGTAACCGAAGCTGCGGTCACGCTGGCGTAAAATCAGCGGTTTCTCGGCGTTCAGAGGCGCCGGCAACTTGCGAACGTCTTCGAGGAAAAGACTGCGTGCCGCTGCAGGATCGAAGTGCGCGGCGAGTTGCGCGCCCCAAGGCGCCCACTCGCCTTCGGGCTGCCAAGGCGCATTTTTTAAACGGCGGCTTTCGGCAAGAGCGGTGCAAGCCTCCAGGAAGGTCTTGTCCTTGTCGAGTTCACGTGCCGCTTTCTCGGGCGGGCTTTTTTTCCATTCTTCAACGCTGTGTGCGGTTATCGCCGTGACATAGCTTCGTGTTTCGAAAGGCAACGTGCCATGTTCGAGGAATGACGAAAGACCGTTTTCGCCGGCATTATAGGCTGCCGCCGCAAGCCCCAGGTTACCGAATCGGTTACGCAGTTCATTAAGATAGGCCGCCGATGCCTGCAGCGCACTCAGCGCATCATAACTGTTTTCCAAGCCGCGCAGCTTGGCAGTGCCCGGCATGAATTGGGCGATTCCTTCAGCGCCTTTCGGACTTAGCGCATCGGGGCGGAAACGGCTTTCCCGCCAGATGAGCCGTGCAAAATAATCAGGAGGAAGTCGGTTAGCACGCGCAAAATGATCGATGGCCGTGCAGATGTCGGCGCTGAAGCTCTCCTTTCTAACGCAAAGGGCCGGCCCGATTGCGGAAGCCTCTAGAGAATAAAGGCATGCCGGCGGCGCGGCACTCCATTCGGGCTGGGAATGCGCACGGTGGCTGCCAGAAAAAGTGGCAATGAACGCAGCTGCGATCGGCGCAAGTCTTTCAGCTGCCTTCCCTATGGAGCCCCTCATCGGTGCCCTCTCCCCTACTCCATCGGACCGTCGGGGCGAGACTATCACAAAATTGCGCGGAAGCCGCCTATCGCAGACGGCCGCGCACAGCCGAGGACCCGCCAACAGCGGCACGCG